>NZ_JANSHV010000049.1:0-8034 GCF_047461775.1 Synechococcus sp. R6-5 | reverse complement strand
TGCGGGGCTCCTGCGCTAGTAAGCTGAAGAAGGGATCCCCGATGGCCACTGCCGCTTGCGGGGACGGATTTGCGACACTGCTTATCTAGGGGCTTTCATTCGCTATCAGGTATGGGTGTCGGGCTGTGAGGTGAAACTTTTGGCTGTGCAACCCAACCCCGGCCTGAATTTGCAGCAGTTGCCGGAAGGGACGGAGGTGACTTTAAGTTGGGATCCCAGCCGGATGCACCGCATCCCCGAATAGGGCTCTCAATCCCGATCTCCTCTGGAGCTTGTCTATCCGGCGTCGGCGCTATCTTGCAGGCAGTTGACACTCCCGCCGACTGAAGTCGAGGGATTCTTACGTAGCCCAGAAACGGGCTCGCAACGGCGTTGTCAAAGGGAGAAAAACGGGCCATGATGCGCATTTCCATCCAGCCGGAGAGTGGGATCCCTGGCTCCGTACAGCTTTTTAATTTGCTCTGCTTTGCCATCGCCTGCGGGCAATTTCCTCCCGGCTACCGCCTGCCCAGCACCCGTCAATTGGCTATGCAAACAGGCCTGCACCGCAATACCATCCACAAGGTTTACCACCAATTGGAGGCTATGGGCCTGGTGGAAACCCGCGCTGGATCTGGCATTTACGTGAGCCGCTCCGCCCGCCAGGTGGTTAACTACTCTCGCGGCCTGGGGGAAAACCTGGATCGATCCCGACAGGTCCTGGAGCAGGTGCGCCAGGGCATCGACCAGCTGCTGCAGCAGGGGTTTTCTTTGGAGCAGGTGCGGGATCTGCTGCTAGCGGAGATCGATTGGCGATTGCGCTGCAGTGCCCAAGTGCTGGTGTGTGTGCCCAACCGGGATTTGGGTACAGGACAACTGATGGCCCAGCAAATCCAGCAGACTTTGGGCATCCGGGTCCAGTTGGTGCCCCTGGAGGAGCTGGCCACCGTTCTGGATCAGATCCATTCCGGCACTGTGGTGACGCTGCACTATTTTCTCAGCGCCGTCGAAGCCATTGCCCAGCCGCGAGGGGCCCGTGTTCTGACGGTGGAGGTGTCTGACTACGCCCGCGAAATTGCCCTGATCCGCCAATTGCCTTCCTACGCCTGTCTGGGGCTGGTGAGCATCAGCACTGCCCTGCTGGAGGTTGCCGAGGTGATTGTCTACAGTCTGCGGGGAGACCTGCTGGTGCTGACGGCAGTGATCTCGGATACGGAACGGGTGGGATCCCTAATCCGCCGCGCCCATACGCTGATTTGCGATGAGGCCAGCTACCCCACCCTGCGGGTCTTGGTGCGCCAAGCCCGAGCCGATCTAATCCGCACACCCAACCTAGTCTGCGCCACCCCCCACATCGGAGAAGCGGCTATGGCCGAGCTGAGACGGGAATTGGGTGGGATCCCTGGAGCCGGAGGAGATGGGGACGCAAGCAGTAGCAGTTTGCAAGGCAAAGAAACCCATTAAGCCTTGTTGCAGGTGAGCCATTTTGCGGATGACAGGCTGTCCAAGATCGTGCTTAGGTGAAAATACGGTAAAAGCTCTCTCATTTTGATTCATCGCTGATCAGTCTTTACACGCATGGTGATCCTCGACTACGCCTCCGCCAATCACGACTATGTGGCGGTTACACGGGAAGGTTTCTGGGAGGCCATCCGCTTCCAAGACCATTTTTACGTCTTCAACCGGGGCTTTTCTCAGCTGCAAGAGGCCATCGCCAGTTGCCGCTACGACATGGATCACGGATCCCTGATCAGCCTGGTGGTGGTGCGCCCTCGGAGCTATGAGGTGTGGTCACAGGTGGGATCCGACATTCCTGTCCTGCCGAAGCAACTCTTGAGCCCGACAGCCAGGGACTCCCTCCTACCGGCGCGCCAGTGCTCCGCACCCCTGTCACCAGCGCGGAAGCGTCGCATAGCAATGACGGCTCCATCGGGGCCCGAACGTCCTTTCTGGTCTTTCTGGGGCTGGGGATCCAAGGCTTATGTAGTGGACGGCGAGCCGGCTGCACCCCAGTCTTTGTTCCACCATAGCCCTCGGCCCTACAACGCGCTACAGGCTTGAGCCGGAATCGGTTGCGCCAGCGTCGTGCAGCAACAGTTTCAGGGAACAGGACGGCTCCACATGCAAATTGAGATCCGGCTCTTCCACCAGCAGGGGCACGCGCTCGGCCACTTCCAGGCCAAATCCTTTCAAGCCGCTGATGTGGCGAGAGGTGTTGCTGATCAGGCGCATTTTGCGCACCCCTACATCCCGTAGGATCTGGGCGCCGATGCCGTAATCGCGCAAGTCCATCGCCACCGGTGGCGCGGTTTCAGAAAGTCCCAGATCTTGCCGGGCGTAGGACTTGATTTGCTCGATGAGACTCAGCTCCTGCTCTTGCCGGCGCAGGTACACCAGCACCCCCTTGCCCTGGTGGCCGATCATCTTCAGGGCCGCTGTCAATTGGCGGCGACAATCGCAGCGCAGGGATCCCAGCGCATCCCCTAGGGGACACTCCACATGGACGCGCACCAGGACGGGCTCAGCGGCAAATTGGGTCGGATCCCCTTTCACCAGGGCCAGGTGCTCGACTTGGTTGAGGCTATCGCGGTAGCCGTAAACCCGAAACTGGCCAAACTCCGTGGGCAGGGTGGCGGCAGCCTCTCGGTGAACCAGTTGTTCGGTGCGCAAGCGGTACTCGATGAGGTGGGCGATGGTGATGATCTTCAAATCGTGCTGACGGGCATATTCGATCAACTGGGGCAGGCGGGCCATGGAGCCATCCGGGTTTTGGATCTCGCAAATCACCCCTGCCGGATACAGCCCGGCCAACATCGCCAGATCCACCGCCGCTTCCGTATGGCCAGCCCGTTTGAGTACTCCGCCCTCCCGTGCCCGCAGCGGAAAGACATGCCCAGGGCGGCGCAGATCTTCCGGTCGCGTGTGCGGGTGAATGGCCGCCTGAATGGTGCGGGAGCGATCGGCGGCGGAAATGCCGGTGGAGACTCCAGCCTCTGGCCCAGCATCAATGCTGACGGTAAAGGCAGTTTGGTTGCTGTCGGTGTTCTGCCCCACCATCAGCGGGATCTTCAGCTCATCGAGGCGGGATCCCTGCATGGCCAGGCAGATAAGGCCCCGCCCGTAGGTGGCCATGAAGTTGATAGCTTGGGGCGTGGCAAACTGGGCAGCACAGACCAGATCCCCTTCGTTTTCTCGGTTTTCGTCATCGACCACGATGACCATGCGACCACACTTGAGGTCTTCGAGGGCTTCGGGGATGGAGTGGAAGATTGTTTCTGTCTCGGCCTGCGGGATGGCACTCATGGAAAAGGGGACGCAAAAAGGGAAAACCTGGCACAGCCGGCTCTGGGCACCGGATCTGCCAGATCTATGCTAGAGCAAACCGGGCAACAGCTAGGGATCCCAAGGCAGAGTCAGTACTTGGGAATCGAGGGATCGTAAGCCTCTGCCCAGGCGAGGATCCCCCCGCGCAGGTTTTTTCCTTGGATCCCAGCAGCTTGTAGGATCTTCAGGGCTTTGGCCGAGCGTGCCCCACTCTTGCAGTGGACGATCAGCTCTGAGCCGTTAAGGAGGCGACGCACCTGCTCCACCCCGTCGCCGTTTTCAATTTGGGGCAGGGGGATCAGGTGAGCACCAGGGATCCGGCCTATCTCCCACTCGTTCGGGTTGCGCACATCGACCAGCACAAAGTCTTGCTGGGCATCGAGGCGGGCTTTTAGCTCAGCCACGGTGATCTCCGGGATCTCCGCTTGGCCAGCCTGTTCGGCAGCTTGGGCTTGTGGGATCCCGCAGAACTGTTCGTAGTCGATCAGCTCAGTGATGGGCGGAGTAGCCGGGTTTTTGCGCAGCTTCAGCTCCCGGAAGCTCATGTTCAGGGCATCGTAAAGCAGCAGCCGCCCACTTAGGGTTGTGCCCACGCCCAGCAGGATCTTCACGGTTTCGGTAGCTTGAATAACACCGATGATGCCGGGGAGGATCCCCAACACTCCCCCTTCGGCGCAGGAGGGCACCAGTCCTGGTGGGGGCGGCTCGGGGTAGAGATCCCGGTAGTTGGGCCCATCTTCGTAGTTGAAGACCGTCGCTTGTCCCTCGAAGCGGAAGATCGAGCCGTAGACATTGGGCTTGCCCGTCAACACACAGGCATCGTTCACCAGGTAACGGGTGGGGAAGTTATCGGTGCCATCCACAATCACGTCATAGTTGGCAAACAGCTCCAGTGCGTTGTGGGCCTTCAGGGCGGTGTTGTAAACATCCACTTGACAGTGGGGGTTGATCTCCAGGATGCGGTTCTTGGCCGATTCCACCTTCGGCTTGCCCACCCAGGAGGTGCCGTGGATCACCTGCCGCTGCAGGTTGGACACATCCACCACATCAAAATCGACAATGCCGATCCGCCCCACGCCGGCTGCCGCCAAGTACAGCAACAGGGGCGAGCCAAGGCCGCCTGTGCCGATGCACAGCACTTTGCCCGCTTTCAGCCGCTTCTGTCCTTCTAGGCCCACCTCGGGCAGGATCAAATGCCGAGAAAACCGCTCCATCTCTTCGCGGGAGAGGCTAACTTGGCTGGTATCCAGGTTCAACATGCTCACAACCCTCCAGCAATAGCGGGAACGATGCTGATGACGGCTTGTTCTCCCACGGGGGTGTTGTTGCCTTGGGGCAACGTGCGCACATCCTCGTCGTTGAGGTAGACATTGACAAAATTGCGCAGCTTCCCATCCTCGGTGTAGAGGTGGCGCTTCAGCTCGCCATAGCGGGCGATGAGGTTGCCCATCACTTCGCCAACATTGCTGCCCTCGATCTCGACAGCTTCCAGGTTGTCGGTGTAGGGGCGCAGGGGAGAGGGGATCAGAACTTTGGTTGCCATGGGAGTTCGGGGAGAGATCTTGGGTATCTACTGGAGACTTTTGAGGATCCAGAGGATCTGGGCTGACCTATCCGTCTGTCGATCTTGTTGGGGCTGTCTACTGACTTTGAGGATTCAGCTATGTTACAGACAAGGTTCAGCACTAGACTACCGCTTTTTCCGGTGGTACCCATCCCAGCTTTCAAGGATCCCAACTGAACTTAGCCGTGAACTTCAGCCTGAAACAGCGGCAAAGCCCAAACGACTCTAGCTTGCCAAAGCCGGGAGCGGGGGGATGCGAATGTCTTCCAGCATCTGCATCGGCTCCCGTTGGGGCTGCTCCTGCTCATCCAAAACCCAGCTCACCACCTCTTCTGCCTTGCCCTCGCGCACACTGACGATCACACAGGAAAAGCCCCAAGGAAAAGCATGCTGCCGATCAAACTCGGAGGGAATGGCCGCATGGTTGGGATGGGAATGATAGGTGCCCAGGATCCCCAGCCCTTTGCGCACCGCGTGGTCGTTGGCCCGCTTGAAATCCGCCGGATCGATCAAAAAGCGGCGGCGGCTGGATTCCCCGTCTGCCAGAGGGTTTTCGGCTTGATCCCAGGTGTTGGTCACCGACCAAAGCTCGTGGATGATCTTGTCGGATCCCCGGATTTCCCCAATTAAAATGCCGCAGCTCTCGTGGGGAAAGGCTTGTTCGCCGTGCTGGCGGATGCTGTGAAGGTGGTCTGCCGAGAGGTAGAGGGCCATGAATCTCGCCTTTGCCGATGGAGTTACCGTTCTTTTATTCTGGCACAAGTTGGCCGGGGATCCCTCAACTTAGCTACAGCGGATGCCATTGGGGCGCAACGGGCAGGCCGTTCCGCAGAGGCCGCCGCTGCTGAAAATGTTCGGCCACCAGTGTGGCGCGGTCAGACCCGTCCATCGAGTGAACCCAGAGGTGGCTCTGGCTTTGGAGGGGTGACGGGGGCATAGTGGGGGCAACCCTGGCACGGCCCTTGGGGATGGACGGCACAGCGCAACCAAGCCGAGTGGGCACTGAAAACACAAGAGGGATCCCCCAGGGGTGGGCCAAATTCGCCGGCCCGTTGACGGCGCAGCAGCACCACTTGCCGTCGCCAATCTTGCAAAAATCGGCTGTGGGCGCGTTCCCGCCAGCGACGCTTGGCCGCATTTTCGAGGACGTGGGCGGTGAGGTTATCCAACATGGAACGATACCCAGGGAAGAGGCCAACAGGCTGGGAGTTGCGTTGGATGGCTGAGAACCTCAGGATGGCACACACTGGCGAGAAGAACCCAAGAATTGCAAACTCTCCTTGAGTTCAGTTTAAGTTTGTGGAGTTTCTTCCGATGGCTCTGGCTGCTGGTGGCGGGCCTGGGCCCGTTGCAGGGCTTCTCGCACCACAGCAAAGCCCGTTCCCCCGGCGCTGAGCCGCGTGGCCACCACCTGGCGGGGCTCAATGGCCGTCAAAATGTCCGCCTCAAAGGCCGGGTGGAAGGTTTTCCAGCGCTCCAAGGGCAGATCCCGCAGCAGGATCCCCTCTGCCAAACAAATGCGCACAATCTGCCCCACCAAATCATGGGCTGTGCGAAAGGGGATCCCTTTGCGCACCAAGTAGTCGGCCACATCGGTGGCGTTGGAGAAATCTTCCTGCACAGCAGCCGCCATGCGCTCAGGTTGAAATTGGATCCCTTCCCGCAGCAGAAGGGTCATCGCCTCTAGGCAGGCTTTCAGGGTATCGACCGTGTCGAATAGTCCCTCTTTGTCTTCTTGGAGATCTTTGTTGTAGGCCAGCGGCAGCCCCTTCAAGGTGACCAACAAAGCCTGGAGATGGCCAAACACCCGCCCCGCCTTGCTGCGCACCAACTCCGGCACATCGGGATTTTTCTTCTGGGGCATGAGGCTGGAGCCGGTGGCACAGGCATCGGTGAGGGTGACAAAGCCGAACTCCTGGGAAGCCCAGAGGATCATCTCTTCCGAGAGGCGGCTGAGATGCACCAAAATCAAGCTGGCGGCAGCGTGGAACTCCACCAGGTAGTCCCGGTCGCTGACGGCATCCAAGCTGTTGGCGCTGATCCGCTCAAATCCCAGCAGATGGGCGGTGAGCTGCCGATCGATGGGCAGAGAAGTGCCGGCCAAAGCCCCGGATCCGAGGGGGCAGACATTCACCTCTTCCCGCACCCGCCCCAGCCGTTGCCAGTCTCGCCAGAACATTTCTTCATAGGCCAAGAGGTGGTGGGCCAAGCTAATCGGCTGAGCCCGTTGCAGATGGGTGTAGCCGGGCAGGATTGTCTCCAGATGCCGCTCAGCCAAGTCCAACAAAACTCCGCGCAGCTCCCAGAGGGCTTGACGAAGGTGATCGATCTGATCTCGCAGATAGAGACGCAGATCGGTGGCCACTTGGTCATTGCGGGAGCGCCCGGTATGCAGTTTTTTTCCCACTTCCCCCACCAAAGCCACCAAACGACGCTCGACGGCGTAGTGGACATCCTCTGCCTCTGGATCGGGCCGGAAGGTGCCGGCAGCCGCTTCCTGTTGGATCTGCTCCAATCCCCACCGGATCTGGTCGGCCTCTTGCTGGGTCAGGATGCCACAAGCGGCCAACATCTGCACATGAGCCAGGGATCCGGCCACATCGTAGGGCAGCAGGCGGATGTCGAAGCCGATACTGGCGTTGAAGCGGGCAATGGCAGGGTGCAGGGATCCCTCAAAGCGCTGGCTCCAGGGGCGAGGGGTGGAAGTTACCGTCGGCTCAGACATCGGCTGGGAACCGGAAGAATGGGGAGAAGGATTGACCACCGTAGGAAGACCCCACTGCAGTTGTGGAGAAAAAACACAGAAACCGACCGCCGACGGCCAAAACCCCGCCGGCCCAGGCCCAATGGATCCAGCTAGAGCAATGGTGACAAGGCCCTAGTGGGAGCTGGTGATGCTCTTGAGCATGTAGCCCGCCACGATCCCTATCAAAAGCGCCCAAATTTGGCCCGATTCCACAAAGCCATTCCAACCCTTGCGGATATCGCCCAGCACATCCTGTCGGAACACCTGCCCGACAATCATTTCCGTCTGGAAAGCCGCGGGGGCCGGCAAGTAAACCGAAGCGGTCTCAGACCCAGAAGGAGAGAAGTTCATGGTTGTACCTCAGGTGTAGATAACACAGTGCAGCCAACCTGGTAGCTGATACATTCACGCTGAACTCTCC
>NZ_JANSHV010000048.1:0-11058 GCF_047461775.1 Synechococcus sp. R6-5 | reverse complement strand
AGGACTCCGTCCCGCTGACGCGATCGGCCAGAACAGCGGCAAAGGCCGGCAGCATCAATAAAAAAGGCCAGTAGTTGAACATCCCCGGCAGGCTCAGCCGCCAATCTTCCCCCAAAAAAGCCACTCCCACTGCCGCCAGGCTCAGGAGAGCCGCCAGTCCAAACAAGGGATCCCGCAGGATCGCCCCACCATAGCGGGTATAACCCTGGATCGTCCCCACCAAAGCCAAGAGTAAGCTGGGGGCCAGATTCACCGGGATCAGCGCCGCTGCCGCCAGCAGCCAGCCCCTCGGCTGAGAGGGCAAGGGATCCGGCGACAGTTGTTGAGACGAAACCGGTGCCGAAGAAGACATCACTCATCCTCAAGGGGGATCCCTGGCCTTACCCGCCCCTGGCCGAAGTAGCGCCCAAATTGCAGCTCGTACACCTCATCCTCATCCTGGGTTTCTACCCACAGCTCCGAGCGGGCATAGCCCACGCACAGCAGCCCATACCCCTGCTCCTTCAGCTCCCGCGAGATGCCCATTGCCTCCGGCTGATACAGGGATCCCCGCCGTACCCGCACCGCACAGGTGGTACAGGCGCCATTGCGACAGGCAAAGGGCAGTTGGATCCCTTGGGCCTCGGCGCTGGCCAAAATGTATTGATCCGCCGGCACCTGGATTAGATAGTGAGTGTCCCGTTGGCGGTCATGGATGTGAACCGGGTAAGAAGGGACAGAAGAGGAAGAACGCATGGGGAAGTGGCCTTTTTGCAGAGCAGAAATCTTTTTCATGATTCCACAGGATTTTAACCACTACCCCACCAAACCTGAACCGGCTGGGGATCCCCAGGAGCTGAAGCCGATCTGTTGGTGGGTCTAAAGATAAACAAACAGACCCCGAGTTGGTTGTTGAGATAAGCTACAGGTAGGCCTCCCAAGGAGAGCATCCCATGCTGGAAACCCCCAATGCCAATCTGGCCTCACCGGAAAAACCTTCGCCTTCCCTCTCTGCCGAAACCCTCAACAAGCTGATCGAGAGCAATGCTGAAAGTCGGCCTTGGGGCAGCTTTACAGTGCTGGAAGAGGGCCCTGGCTACAAAATCAAGCGGATCGTGGTGCTGCCCAAGCATCGCCTCAGCCTGCAGTTGCACTACCATCGCAGCGAACACTGGATCGTCGTTGCCGGCACCGCCAAGGTCACCTGCGGAGATGAAGAAAAGCTCATCACGGCCAACCAATCCACCTACGTGCCCCCTTGCACCAAGCATCGCCTGGAGAACCCTGGCGTCATCCCTCTGGTGATTATCGAGGTGCAAAACGGCCAGTACTTGGGCGAAGACGACATTGTCCGCTTCAGCGACGACTACGCCCGGGTTAACGGTGGGCAAAAGTAGCCAATCCCAATGGCCTAGGCGAGCTCTTCGCTGCTGAGGATCGCGATCCTCTAGAACAGCATCACCAGCAGGGCAACCACTAACAACAGCACAGCCCACATAGCCTGCCAGAAGGGATGGTAGCTGGTGATGAGCTGGCCATGGCGGCTTTGAAAGCGGGCCAGATCCAGGTAAGGGGCCACCCCTCGTCGGAACCACCCCACCGCGGATCCCTCTTGGCCGATTACCCCCCCTGCCTGGCGCGCTCCAAACAGGAAGTTGCCCAGCGGCCCAAAGCGGGAAGCATAGCGCAGGAAGATCATCCCTGTCTCATCCTGGAACTTGAGATCGGAGCCGAAGCGATAGCCCGGATCCCCCCGCCCGATCACCCGCCCCTCCAACTGCATCGGCAACCCGCGCAAGGGGCTGGCGTAGGGATTGCTCATGGCCTTCAACACGGTCAACGCTGGCGGGTTTTCTAAGCTGGGGTACATCACTGTCATCTTCAGCAGCAGGCCCAAGCCCACCCCCATCAGGGTCAGCCCGGCAAACATTTCATAGAAGCCCACCTGCAAGGCCGGGATCCCGAGCAGCGCCCCCACAATCGCCCCCAGCCACTCGGCGTTCAACAGCAGTATATCCAGCAGAAAGTTCCCGTAGAGCTGTTGCCGGTTGAGCTGCTTGCCCTGGGCAACCACGCTGGCCATATCGAACTCCACCGGCAGATCCAGTTGCTCCGCATAGGTGCACAGCGCCCGCACCCGTTTGCCCGTGAGGGGATGGGTGGAGTTCAGCTCCATCCACCAGGCCCAAGGGTTAAACAGATCCCACAAAAATACCCTGCCCACCTGGCCGGGATCCGAGGCAACCCGGTAGGCCGTCCCCGCCGTAACAGCCGCCTTGGCATCGTAGATCCCCAAAGCCCGCGTTCCTTCCAGCAGGCGAGCACTGCGCTGTCGGGTTTCCTCATCCCGCTCCCGCTCTCCCTCTTGCACAATGCCGTAGGCAATTTTCACCAAAGCCCGCGAGAGCCCATTGGGGTTGCCGGTGGTTTCGGCGGCAAAGTGATCGGCAAAGTACTCCCGCACCCGCGACAGATAGAGCAATAAATAGGAGCCAGCCACGTAGAAAAAGTAGGCGACCAAGGCCAGGGAGCGGAGGCTGCCCCTTTTGCCGTTGTCGCGCGCATCCCGCATGTAGACGTAAAGAAGGTAGAGAATCTGCACCAACGTGGAAGCCAGGGTCATGACGGCGAAATCCCAGTGGATCACATGCCCCAGCTCGTGGGCATAGACCGTAGCCACCTCTTCATCTTCCAAGTAGGTGAACAACCCTTCGCTGACGACGATGCGGGCCGTATCCGGCAGGCTGCCGTAGGTAAAAGCAGTGGGGTTTTGGTCGCGGATCAGCCCCAGCTTCGGCTGCTTCAGCTTGTACTGGCGGCAAACCCGTTGAATCACCTCTGCACTCTCTGGGCTGCGACGCCCAATTTCCGCCAAGCTTACCCACTCGGTGCCATAGAGGCTGTGCTGGATCCAGTCCATCAGCCAAGGGGACAAAAAGAAGATCAGGGCATTGAAGGCGAGGGTGAGCAGAATGGCGAAGATGAAAGAGCCCAGAGAGAATCCCCCCTCTAAGCTGCCCAAGACGGTCAGGAAAAGCACAAACACCATACCGAACATCAGGCTCAGGGTCACACCTGAGGCCGCCGTCAGGTTGCCGGCAAAGCTGGCCAACATTAGCGAAACCCCCACCTGAGGGGCGCGGTAGCTGCGCTTGGTTTGTCCGGTTTTGAGACCTGAGGTGGCGGGATCCAATTCCGCTAGGGTGCGGCTGGGGTTGAAGCAATAGCGGCTCAGCCAAACGCTCAATAGACGCAGCTCGTGAGGATTCAGGCTTTTCAGAGGCTCCAGCCACAAGGCCGCTTCCACCGATAACATCACCGTCGAGACGGTGCTGGGATTGCGAAACAAGGTGGGCAAGAGGGGCAGAACCTCCTGTTTTTGCCCAGAAGTGAGGCTGTGAAAACCCAAAACCGCCTGGCGGAGCAAACCAGGCGGCTGAGGAAGGTCGGCAGTAAGCAACTGGCGATCGCTGACAAAGCAGTAGCGGCTTAGATCCAGACTCTCCGGGGACTCCGTCCCACTGACGGGTTCGCGAGAGGGTCGCGTAGCGGTAAAGTGCTCTGCACTGCTAACACGACCGGGATCCACCTTGTCTGTCGCCGGCTCCGGATCCAGCCTCACCTGAGTTTTCCAGTCGGCAGCCTGCTGGCCCATGGGGCGGCTGTAGAGGGCCAACCGTTTGACTTGGGGGTAGCGAGTGGGAATCGCCTTCTGGAACCAGGCCGTCAACTCCTCATAGTTGAGAGCAAGGCCGGCAGGGCGGTTGATCATAATGACGAGGGCATAAGCCTTGGGACTCTCCTGGAGCGGTTGGGCTTTGGCCTGTAACCTAAGGCGGGGATTGGCCAGCGCCTGCTCCAGCCACTGCACCACTTCCTGTTCGTTCATGGCCCTCTCCCGGATCTAGTGGGGTGAAGAAGATCAACTATTCATCAACTGTTGCCTCGGTTGCCGACTGCCGATTGGCCTCACGGGAGCTATTCTGGCATTTCCTCCCGTTGACGGGATCCCCATCCTCCTACCAGCCCAGTACAGTTCCCCTTCTGGGAAAGCCTCAGAACCTGAGCTTTGGGAATTTTTGGCTACAAAATCGAGCGCTGCCCTTCTGGGCTGATACCAATAATGGTGAGCTGGCAATCCAACACTTTGAAACCGTACTTTTCTGCCACCTTCTGGGTGATGTTAAGAATGGCGTTGTTTTTGAACTCGATCACCTTGTTGGTCTTGACGCACACCAGATGGTGGTGGTGGTGGGGGGCCGGCTGGTTGATCTCGTAATGTTTGTGCCCTTCGGTCAGTTCCAGTTCTCGCAAAATGCCCATGCGGGACATCAGCTTGACGGTGCGGTAAATGGTGGAAAGGCTAATGTTGTGGCCTTCTTCCCGCAACTTTTTGTGCAACTCCTCCGCGCTTAGATGCGTGCCCTCAGGCAAGTTTTGAAACGTTTGCAGGATGATCTCCCGCTGCCGAGTGGCTCGCCAGCCTTTGGCATTGAGCTCTGCCTTGAACGCCTCTTCGGTGTAGACCATGATGCCGCCCCTCCGCTGTTGGGCAACGTCGCCGTAACAGTCAATAAGTTCTGTAATTGATAATAACTTCATTTATGACGACACCACCCGACTTGGTTGCTGAAGACATCGTTCAGGCTCAGTTCAGGCCCAATAGAACAGGGACGCAACTGAGGCGCATGGGCTGCCGGGAGAGCCTCGGGAAGGGTGCGGGAAACCCAATCCCTCATCCATCCGGGATGAGCTAGCCTACAGAGCAGGGCTATGTGGCGGACTGTTTCTGGTGTTCGGGCGCGCCTAGGCTAACATACTCAAGAAAAGGCCCGCGGCATCCTGACGGCGTTAGCGAGCGTAGTGATCGGGGAAGGAAAACGAAAATGCGGTTTGAGCAGCCCAAAACCTATTCCATTTCTCTGGGTGGCTGGGGGTTCTGGCTGGGATCCCTGGCGTTGGCAGCTTTGCTGACCAGTGTCGGGCTGGGGTGGCTGGTCGCCGGATTGGTGGCTCTGTTGCTGTTTTTGCTGTCCTTGCCGGTATTGGTGCTCCTGGCCTTTCGCTGGTGGGCGCGCCGCTGGATCACGACGGATCGCTGCCCGGTGTGTGGGTCAGAATCGCAAGCCATTGAGGGCAGCCGTTTCTTTTGCCCCAATTGTGGAGAGCCGCTGTTTGTTGCAGACGGACGTTTTTATCGGCAAACGCCCCCCGGCACCATCGATGTAGAGCCTGTGGAAGAGGGTGGCTGGGAATTGACGAGCTGATGCCCCCTCGGTTGCCGGGATGTTTAGAGGGTGTTTTCCGTGAAAAGTGCTATGCCTGCGGCACCCCATGGTGCTACACAACACTGTTGCTCCGCAACGCTGACGCCACGGCACGAACGACATCTGTGGGGCTGGCCCGGTAGGCGGCTGGTTTCGAGCTGGGTTGGGCTGCTCTCGGCGGCCACTCTGTTGCTGAGTTTGTCTCCCACTTCTCAGGCGACGGAGCAGGGATCCCTGCAACCTCAGGTGGAAACCTATCTGGCTCAGTTGGCCGGTCGGGGGTTTTCGCCCACAGCTCAGGGGGTTTGGCTGCAGATGGAGGATCCTTCGCCTCAGCGGGACAGAATCCTTGTTTTGGGACAGCATCAGGGATCCACACCCTTGCCGGCTGCTTCTTTGACCAAGGTGGCAACGACCCTGGCCGCTTTGCAGCACTTTGGCCCGCAGCACCGCTTTGTTACCACCTGGCTGGCCACTGGCCCCTTAACTGCTGAGGGAGTTCTACAGGGGGATCTCTGGGTTCTGGGGGGGGAGGATCCCTTGTTCGTCTGGGAGGAAGCCTTCTCCGTCGGCAACCTGCTCAATGCTCATGGGATCCGCCAGGTGCGCGGGGATCTGGTGGTGGTGGGCCGCTTTTACATGAACTTTTCCCGGGATGTGGCGCAATCGGGATCCCTGTTGCGGCAGGGGCTGGATGCGCGGCGCTGGCCGCCAGAGGCGGAGGCCCAATTTCAAACCTTACCCCCCGGCACACCCAGACCGCAGGTGGGGATCTTGGGTTCGGTGCGGGTTGCCCAGCAGATCCCGCCCGGCGCTCAGGTTTTGCTCAGACATGAGTCCCCCCCCCTCATTCACCTGGTCAAGCTGATGAACCTCTACAGCAACAACTCCATGGCCGAGATGTTGGCCGATGCGGTGGGGGGAGCAGACCAAGTGGCCCAAATCGCCCGGGCCATCGCCGGGATCCCGGCAGAAGAGCTGCAACTGATCAACGGCTCCGGGTTGGGGGTGGAAAACCGCATTTCGCCGCGGGCCAATGTAGCTATGCTTCAAGCCATCCAGTCTCTTCTGGAGGAGCAGGGGCTCACTCTGGCGGATGCTTTTGCCGTCGTTGGCCAAGATGTGGGAGTGTTGGAGCGGCGTCTGTTGCCAGGGATCCTAATTGCCAAGTCGGGCACCCTGAGGAGCGTCAGCACCTTGGCGGGTGTACTGCCAACCGCGCAGGGGGACATCTGGTTTGCCCTGATGAATGGCGGATCCGATCTGGTCGGCTTTCGCACCCAGCAGGGACAATTCCTCAGCCAGCTCCAGTCCCAATGGGGATCCCCTGCCACCTTGCCTGAGCGTTGGATCCCTCGCTCTGGAGATACGGGATCCCGCACAGAGCTGAACCCGCGTCTTTGAAACTGTGCCCAACCGGTTCTCTCTCAGCCCAGAGTGACCTCGGTCGCGTTAGCGGAACGCAGTCCTATGTCCGCCCTCCCAGTTTGGGAATTGAGATCGACTTGGCCCGCTGTCAACAGCCCTCAACCCAGAAACCTCGTCCAGCAATTCCCGATGGGGCGTACAGGGATCGAACCTGTGTAAGGCAAATTATGAGTTTGCTGCCTAAACCGCTCGGCCAACGCCCCTGATTCTTTTACTCTAGCGTTTACTCTAGCGCCCTTGTCTCCTCCAGAAGCGGCTGAAAACAGGATAAGCTGCATGTCGGTGGTTAGGATCTGACGCCATGGCTGCGCCGCGTTCTTGGCAGGGGCAAATGGCCCTGGGCTTGGGGTTGATTGCCTTGTCCTCGGCTCTCTGTTTTGGCTTCTTGGCCGTTGGGCAGCACTATCTCTACGGGGATGGATCCGCTGTGGATTTCCAGCCTGCCGGGGAGAGTTTGGCTTTGTCTCCCGCCCCCAGTACTGGGCCTCCGACGGCACTGCCCCTCACTACCCCCCCCTCTTCCGACAGCAATCTTCCTGAGGGATCCCCACTGCAACTCTGGTTTGTTACTTTTTTAACCGTGTTTGTGGCGGAAATGGGCGATAAAACCCAGTTGGCAACCTTGCTCATGAGTGCCCAATCCCAATCTCCTTGGGCGATCTTTTTCGGTTCCGCCGGTGCCTTGGTGACCGCCAGTTTTTTCAGCGTGGTGCTGGGAGAAGGTCTGGGCCAAGTCATTCCCCCGGGCTGGCTACAATGGTTGGCGGGTGCAGGGTTCCTGGTGATCGGGGGCTATGTATTATGGCAGGAGTGGCGGGGGAACAAGCTCCCAGAGGGCTAGCCTCCCTGAGCAGCCGATGCCAACCCGGCAGGACAGAGTGGAGAACAACCGAGGAACGTGTTGATCCAAGACAACGACAGCCGAACCCCGTCTTTTTTGCTGCGGCAAATGGCCGGACGGGCCGCCCTAGTGAGCTTTGGCTCGATTCTGCTGGCCGAAATGGGCGATAAAACCCAATTGGCGACCCTGCTCCTCAGTGCCCGCTCGCAAAACGCTGGGGTAATCTTTTTGGGCGCTGCTGCTGCTTTGATCAGCACCAGCCTAATTGGGGTGTGGGCAGGAGCTTGGGTGGCCCGCCTGATCCCACCTCGCTGGATCAAAACCCTGGCAGGCGTGGGGTTTGTTGTGATGGGCCTAGTCTTGTTGTGGGGATCCCTGCCCATAGCCGGCTGAGCAGAGGGCTTCAGGATGGCTTCGGCAAAGCGTGATAGGATTAAGAGCGCCTCACTTTGACACTTCAAACTGAGGACCTTCACTTGAGTCCGGACAACCGGTCAGGAAAACCAGCATGGCCAAAAAACGCAATCTGAAGCGGGAAAAAGCCGAGCGCAACCGCGAATATGCCAAACAGTTCCAAAAAAGTCGTGCTCGCAATGGCCGCCGCTTCCGTTCTGCCCCCCGCGACAACGAGGCCAGCGCTGGCGAAGAACAGCAGTAAGGTTGTTTTTGTCGAGATGCTCTGTCGGTCAATCCTGTGAGCGGAGCTAGTTCAACAAACCTGCTATCGTATGCAGGGGTGGGCCGGAGCGGATAAGCATGAAATATCGACGGATTCTACTGAAGTTGAGTGGTGAAGCCCTGATGGGGGAGCGCCCCTACGGGATCGACCCCGAGGTCTTGAAGTCCATTGCCGGCGAAGTGGCCTCAGTGGTACGGGCCGGTGTGCAGGTGGCGATTGTGGTGGGAGGGGGTAACATCTGGCGCGGGCGCAAAGAGGCGGCTGCCCAAGGGATGGATCAGGCTTCTGCCGACTACGTAGGGATGCTGGCCACCGTCATCAACGCTTTAACCCTGCAGGATGCCATTGAGCGAGCCGGGATCCCCACCCGGGTGCAGACGGCCATCGCCATGCAGGAGGTGGCGGAGCCCTATATTCGTCGCCGCGCCATTCGTCACCTGGAAAAGGGGCGGGTGGTGATTTTTGGGGCAGGATCTGGCAACCCCTTCTTCACCACCGATACCACTGCGGCCTTGCGGGCGGCGGAGATCGATGCCGAGGTGATTTTCAAAGCCACCAAGGTGGACGGAGTTTACGATGCGGATCCCAAGACTCACCCTCAGGCCCGCCGCTACGATGTCCTCAGCTATCAGGATGTGCTGAACCGCGATCTGCGGGTTATGGACAGCACCGCCATCGCCCTCTGCAAGGAAAATCAATTGCCCATCGTGGTCTTTGACCTGACTACCCCTGGCAATATTTATCGAGTGGTGCAGGGAGAACCCATCGGCACTTGGATCGGACAGCGGACGGTCGAGAACAACGGGATCCCCAGCCCAGGAGAGTTGATCCCAAGTTAGGGGGGAAATCGGCCTTGAGAGTCCGGCGACGCCCTAGCCAGGATTGAGTCCGAAGGATAGCCTGGCTCAAGGGTGTGCTCAGGCCGTTTGGAGGGAAAGGCAATGACAGATCAGGTTCAGCATTCGGCCCAAAAGGATCCCGTCTTGCCCAAATGCTCTGCTGCCCAAGGCGCTATACCCAGGTCACCCCATGTTGCTACGCAACGCTTACGCGAACGCTGGGGTCGGCGTCTTTTGCAGAGCTTGATTTTCCTGTTGGTTCTGGTCGGGGGATTGGGCTACTGGCAGTGGCAGACCTGGCTCCAGCCGGTGGGCGGCCCAGAACCGATCCAAGTAACAATCCAGCCGGGCAGCAGCAGCCGTCTGATCGGGCAAAAACTGCGCCAAGCAGGGGTGATTCGCTCAGCTCTGGCTTGGGAGCTGTGGAGCCGCACCTTCGGGCGCGACTGGGTGTTTCAGGCGGGCACCTACGCTTTGGATCCCAACCAGGACATGCTGGCCGTGGCCCAGCAACTGCGGCAGGGAAGGATCCTGCAAAGACGGCTGACCATTCCGGAGGGTTGGCGCATCGAGCAAATGGCAGAGGCTCTGGCCCAGCGCAACTGGCTGGCAGCCGATGCCTTCATTGCCGTGACCCGGGTGATTCCCCCCCTCGATTGGCTGCCCCCCCACTTGAGCTCTCTAGAAGGCTACCTGTTCCCAGACACCTATCTTTTCCCCATCGAACAGGTGGAGGGATCCCTGCCGGATCAAGAAAAGGCCCAAATAGTGGTCAACGCCATGCTGCAGCGATTTGTCGCGGTGGCCCTGCCCCTGTTTCGCCAGCACACCACTTCCCTGTCTCTGCACGAGTGGGTTACCCTGGCCAGCATTGTGGAGCGGGAGGCCGTGGTGCCGGAAGAACGCGCTTTGATTGCAGGTGTCTTTCTGAACCGGCTTAAGAAAGGGATCCCCCTGGGAGCCGATCCGACGGTGGAATATGCCTTGAATATCCGGCAAACCCCAGATCGCCGCCTCACCCTTGCGGAGGTGCGTACCCCCTCTCCCTACAACACCTACCTCAACCCGGGTTTGCCCCCCGGCCCCATCGCCAGCCCGGGCTTGGCCAGCTTAAAAGCCGTTTTGCAGCCTGAGCAAACCGACTATCTCTACTTCGTGGCCCGCTACGATGGCACCCACGTTTTCAGCAAAACCCTAGCAGAGCACGAGGCAGCCCAATTGCAAATTATTCAAGAGCGTCGGCAAGCTGCCCAGGGATCCCACCACAGTCCTCAACCAAGTCCTTAGCCGAGGAGCGGATGGTACACAAACCTTGGTTCAAGCTCCTGCAACCGGATCTGGTGGTGGCCGGCACTGTCTTAAAGTTGCGGGCAGAAAACCTGTGGGCCTGGCAGGTAAAAGGCATCATCTTTGACGTAGACGGTACACTGGTGCCGAGCCGACAGGTTGAGGTGGATCCCGCTGTGGCTGCTTGGCTGGAGCAGTTGCGTCCGCACTTTCAAATTTGGCTGGTGAGCAACAACCTCAATCGCAGCCGCATCCAACAAATCGGAGAAAGCCTGAACCTGCCCTACATTCACCGCGCTGGGAAACCCTCAAGGCGGGCCTTGCGGCGGGCCGTAGCCCAGATGGGCTTGCCGGTAGAAGCAGTGGCTATGGTGGGAGACCGCCTGTTGACGGATATTTTGGCAGGCAATCGACTGGGGTTGGTAACCGTGCTGGTCAACTCCCTCTTGTCCGAAGCAGTCGAAAAGAACCCTGCTACCCTCTAGGGGCTGCGCTTTTGAGAGATTTGAGAGTTGGACAACTGTAATTGTTTCAAACTGAATTGAAAAGGTTTCCAAGCACTCCCCCTTTCCTTCGCAAAGAGAGAAGACCAAAAGACAATCCTGCTGCTCGGAAGGGCTTAGTCACTTCAGTTTAGGGTGAGACGCCTGGGCAGCTGAGAAAAGCCCTGTGGCCCCATGCATGTTTCATGCATGTTTTAGGTGTGGGTACAGTGTCCCAGTTTGAATCGAAATGACC
>NZ_JANSHV010000047.1:0-19873 GCF_047461775.1 Synechococcus sp. R6-5 | reverse complement strand
CAGGGTTTTGGGGGTTAGAGGCATGCTCAGAAGGAGAAACCGACCCCCACTCAGGAGCCGCAGGGGAAAATCAGCTCTCCGGCTCAAACACCTTCAGATCCACCACCTTCCCCCCTTGGAAAGTCCAGTGGGCAAAGGTGCCGGCCACCTCCCCATTCTCATCGAAGTTGATGGATCCAGAGGCGCCGGTGTAGAAGATGTCTTCCCCTTTGCCGATCAGCTCCACAGCCTTGGCCCACTCTCCGGGCAGGATCTCGGTGCCGGGGGGATTGGCCACTTCCCGCAAAGCATCCCGAACAGCAGTGCCATCGGTGCTGCCGGCTTTCTGAATGGCCAGAGCCAGGACAAAAGCGGCATCGTAGGCGGTGTCGATGTAGGGGGTGGGGGGCAGCTCCCCGTAGGCGGCTTTGTAGGCTTCGGCAAAGATTTGGTAAGCCTTGCTATCGGTGAGGGCCTGAGGCGAAACGCCGATGGATCCCTCTAGCTTTTCGGCTCCCACCTGGGCTGCCACGTCGGGAGAGCGCATGCCATCGGTGAAGACAAAGCGGTCAAACAGCCCCTCTTCCAAAGCTTGCCGCAAAATGACCACACCGTTTTCGGGGTAGCCAATCAGCACCAATGCCTGGGGATCCCCTTCCTTCAGTTGGGTCAGCTCACTGCGATAGGAAGCCTTGCCGGGCTCGTAGGGAACCGACTTGGTGATGGTGCCGCCCCGCTTTTCAAAAGCCGTCTTAAAGCTGTCGGCCAGGCCCTGGCCATAGTCGTTATTGATGTAGATGATGGCCAGGCGCTCCAGCTTCTCTTCACGGGTGATCTGGGCCAGGGCTACCCCTTGATAGGCATCGGAAGGAACTGTGCGAAACAGAAAATCGTTGTCCTCCAGAGTGGTAATGGTAGGAGCGGTGGAAGCGGGGGAAATTTGCGGGATCCGATTGGGAACCGTGACCGTCGTGGCCACCGGAATGGTGATGCCACTGCCCAAGGCGCCGATGATGCCGGCCACCTTCTCCACGGTGACCAACCGTTGAGCTGCGTCGATAGCCGGCTGAGCCGACGTCTGGTCATCCGCTTCGACCACTTGGGCAGGGGATCCCAAAATGCCACCGGCGGCGTTGATTTGGTCAATCGCCAGCTTGATCCCCTTGAGGCAGTTTTCCCCGAAGGCCTGCAGATCCCCGGTGAGAGACATTAAAGCCCCAATTTTGACCGGCCCTTGAGTTGCCTGCTGAGCCGTGCTGGGCAGCAGAGTGGTGGCAAGAGCAGCCGCCGTCAGGGCAGCCGCCGCTGCAAAGGCCCGTCGGGTGAGTTTATTCATGCGAGACATAGCCGACAACCTCCTGTGAGGGAAGAGAAAGTAGAACTCAGATCCCAAAGGTCAAGTAAAGTCAAGTGTTGAGTCGTAGCAGTCAGACGTTGACTCACCTCAAAGCGTTCCCCACTTCCTCAAGAAAAGATGGCTCCAGAAAACAGGCGGGCCAGACTCAGGATCTCGCCCGTTCCTTGGCTGCGGCCTCCAGGGGCAGTTGTCCCCCTGGGGATCCGGGAAGGATAATGGGCAAACTCGGCAATGGGCTCATTATGGGCTCATTATATGTTTGAAATACTGAACTCATCGGTCGGCGGGGTTTTCCCAAGGCAGCGGCGTGATTGTTATCGACGACATCTCCAAGCGGTTTGGCGGCATTAGCGCGGTGGATCACTGTTCCTTCCGCATCGAAACCGGTCGGATTACGGGCTTGATCGGCCCGAATGGGGCAGGGAAGACCACGCTCTTTAACATCATCGCCGGGTTTATTCGGCCCAGCAGCGGGCGCATCTGGCTGGATGGGGAAGACATCACCGGCTTGCCCCCCCATCATCTGTTTCGTCGAGGGCTGGTGCGCACCTTTCAGATCCCGCGGGAGTTTGGCCGCATGACTGTCTTGGAGAACTTAATGGTGGTTCCCCCCAATCAGATAGGGGAAAACCTATTCGCCACTTGGTTCAGTTGGCGGCAGGTGCAACGACAAGAACGCAACCTGCAAGCTCGGGCGGAAGAGGTTCTGGAACGGCTGAACCTGATCCATCTGCGGGATCAACTGGCCGTCACCCTTTCCGGGGGGCAAAAAAAACTCTTGGAACTGGGACGTACCTTGATGACCGATGCACGGGTGATCCTGCTGGACGAGCCGGGGGCTGGCGTCAACCGCACTCTGCTGGCGGATTTGATGCGTTTTATCGAGTATCTCAACCGCGAGCGCGGCTGCACCTTCTGCATCATCGAGCACGATCTGGATCTGGTGACCCGTCTCTGCGACCATGTGGTGGTCATGGCTGCCGGCAAGGTTCTCACCCAGGGATCCATGGAGGAGATCAAACAAAACCCAGCCGTGCGGGAGGCCTATTTGGGATCTGTGGCACTGGCCGACTCCCTAAACCCACCCCAACCCTCCCCTCTGCCTTCGGAGGGATCCCTCTCATGACCCCTTTGCTGGACATCCAGGATCTCTACAGCGGCTACCGGGGGGTGGACATCCTCAAGGGGATCCACCTGAAGGTGAACCCTGGGCAAATGGTGGTGATCATCGGCCCCAATGGAGCCGGCAAATCGACGGTGCTGAAATCCTTATTTGGCTTGGCCACCATCCGCTCAGGCCGAGTGCTGTTTCAGGGATCCGACATCACCCACCTGCCCGCTGAGCAACTGGTGCGACGGGGAATCGGCTTTGTGCCCCAGACCAACAATGTCTTCCCTTCCCTCACCGTGCAAGAGAACCTGGAGATGGGGGCCTTCATCCGACGCGACAACCCTGCCGCCCAACTGGAGCGGGTTTATGAGCTGTTTCCACCCCTGAAAGAGAAACGACGCCAAGCGGCGGGATCCCTATCGGGTGGACAACGGCAGATGCTGGCCATAGGGCGAGCGTTGATGGTGGAGCCGCAGTTGTTGTTGCTGGATGAGCCGACCGCCGGCCTGTCGCCGCTGTATATAGAACAGACCTTCGCCCTCCTGCGAGAGATCAACCGTCTTGGCATCAGCATCCTCATGGTGGAGCAGAATGCCAAGCAGGCCCTGAAGATGGCGGACTGGGGCTATGTTTTGTCCACGGGAGAGAACCGCTTTGAGGATACCGGCCCCAACCTGCTGAGCAATCCTGAGGTGCTGGAGCTGTTCTTGGGTGGTTGAGGCCCTCACCCCCCTCCCCTTTCCCAGAAGGAGAGTCAAGCGGGACTGGCCATTTGCTGCTTGCGCAGTTGAGCTGCTTGGTTGAGAAGAGCCTCCACAAACGTCATCGCTTCTTGGGCAGAGTGACCGGCAGTGAGTTGGGCCAGTTCTTCGCGGCGTTCCCGTTCTCCCAAAAGCTCCACCCGCACAGAAGTTCGCTTTTGGTGCACCACCTTGTGAACCCGCAGGTGGTGATCCGCCAAGGCAGCGATCAGGGGTTGGTGGGTGACGCAGAGGATCTGGTGATCTCGGGCAATGCTGTGCAGCTTGGTGGCGATGGCTTGCGCCACTTTGCCCGACACGCCGGTATCGATCTCGTCGAAAACCATGGTGGCCACCGGATCGATGCGGCTGAATACGGCTTTCAAGGCCAGCAGAAAACGGCTCATCTCGCCGCCCGAGGCAATGCTGGCCAAAGGTTGAAGAGGCTCACCCGGGTTGGGGCTAATCCAAAAACTCACTTGATCCACCCCCTCTGCTGTCGGGGGGCCGGGTTGGATCTGCACCCGGAATTGCACTGCGCTCATCCCCAGCGGGCTGAGCTCTTCTATGAGGGCCTTTTCCAGTTGACGGGCCGCTTGTTGCCGCAGTTGAGAGAGCACCTGGCAATGGCGCTCCAGGTCTTGGGCAGCTTTGTCCAGCCGCACCTGCAATTCCTCTAGGTCGGTGTTGTCTCCTCGCAGTTGGGCCAACTCCGTCTGCACCCGCTCCGCATGGGCCATCACCTCAGCCAAGGTCGGGCCGTATTTGCGGCAGGCTTGTCTGAGTTGTGCCAGGCGCCGTTCAATTTTGTTCAACCGACCGGGATCCGCCTCCAGCGTCTCGCCGTAGCGAACCAGCTCCCGCCCCACCTCCTCCACCTGAATGAGAGCGCTGCTGACCATTTCCGCCAGAGGGGCTAGGTCGGGATCCCGCTGGGTCATGGCCTGGAGCAACCGTTCTACCTGGCCCAACAGATCGGCGATGGCCGGTGAGCCGCTGTCGTTTTGATAGAGCAATTGGTGAGCTGCGTAGCTTTGCTGTTGCAGTTCCACGCGGTGGGCCAGGCGCTCCCGTTCCCGCTCCAGCTTGGCCATTTCGTCGGGATCCTCCAGGCGCAGGGCGGCCAGCTCTTGCGCTTGAAACTCCAGTAGGTCTAGCCGTTGCAGGCGCAGTTGTTGGCTTTGCCGGCGGGATTCCACCTCTGTTTTCAGATGGTTCCAGGTTTGGTAAAGGGCAGCCACTTCTGCCCGTGTTCGCAACAGCTCTTCGCCGCCAAAATCGTCCAGCCAACGGCGCTGGGTTTGGGGAGATTGGATTTGAACGGTTTGCCCCTGGGCGGTGATCTCTACCAATTTGGCCCGCAGGCTGAGCATCTGGGCTTTGTTCACCAGCACCCCATTCACCCGCAGGCGACTGGTGAGCTTGCCGTTGCGCAACACCAGCTCGCGACTACAAACCAGGCCCTCCTCTAGGGGGTCGATGTGCTCTTGTTCTAGCCAGGCTTGCAGTTCAGGATTAGGACTGAAGATCGCTTCCACCAGACCTCGTTCGCTGCCAGTTCGCAGAGCCCGAGCTGTACCTCCTAGAGCTGCATCCAGCGCATCGAGGATGATGGATTTGCCGGCCCCGGTTTCTCCGGTGAGCACGTTCAGCCCCGCTCGAAAAGGGATCTCCAATTGCTCGATCAGGGCAAAGTTCTCGATCCGCAGCAGGCGCAACATAGGGATCCCGTGGGCTCAGCGTGCCGTTGGCAGTTTTCAGGATAGGGCTTGCGGGGTCGCTCTGTCCCACGTTAGCGTACTCACCATCCCTCGGCGGACGGGTACAGCGGCCAGCGGGGAGTCTGTTATTGCAGGGGTGGGGAGCACCACCCGTTCTGGTTTGGGGATCCCCTCGGGGAAATTGGCAGCCCGGCTCAGCCCACCAGGGGGTAGCGCTCCATCAGGTAGCAGAGGCAGTCTTGGCGGATGATGCGGCTGTTGAGGGTGAGCATGCCCGGCATGATGGGCACGCTGGTGCGAATTTCTCCATTGCAGGCATAGAAAAAGCGATCCGCCACATTTTGGCCCTGCTCGTCTTGCACCTCCAGGTGGAAGCCGTTGTTCGTCCAGCCAATAGGGGTGTGGGGGGGAAGCTCCCGAAAATTGAGGAGATCCAAATCCGGCGGGAAGCGGATGTGGGAGGGGGATCCCTCTTGGTTGCCATCCTCTTCCCCAAAGCTGAAGCTCACCTGATCCGGGATTTTGACAATGGCGACGCTGTGGAACAGGTCGATATCTTGGCGGAAGACAGGGCGCTGCGGGATCGCCGACAGGTGCAGGCAGGCTTCCAAGAATTCGTAGGCATGCTGGGTGCCGTGGGGTTGATCCGGCTTGCCACACTCCAGGGTCACCGCCGGGCAGAAGCGCCCGAAGGCCATGCTCTGCACCCCTTCTGGCTTGGTGAAATAGAGGACGGTGCGCCCAAACAAGGTGGCCAGGTGCAGGGTAGGGGCATCCAGGTGATTGACACAGGCGTAGTGGGGGTTGGTGCCCGTGTTGTTGTGGATATCGACACTGGCAAAAACGCCCCGCTGCTGCATTTGCTGAAGGACGGCCTGGGCCATGGCATGTTCGGGGGTGGAGCCGGAGCCCCAAATGCGGTTGTAGTCGGGTTGGCCGTCCAGCCGCCGTTGTCCTTGACGGGCTGCATGAACATTGCCGATGAAGAGGGAAAGGGAGCGGGGCAATTCCCGTTCGCGGCAGCGGTGCAGAGGACTGTAGCGGCGGAGAAGCTGTCGCACCGCCTGCCAGCCGGTGGTTTCGTTGCCGTGCAGCAGGACGGACACAAACAGGGCGGGATCCCGTCGTCCCGGCAGATGGATGAGGGTTGGCCCACCCAATCGGTCGTAAAGCTGATGGGCCTCTAGATCCAGCAGTTGATCCGGTAGATGATCGAGAACGGTGAGCATACTGTTTGGGCTAAGAGGCTCGACTCAAACTTCTGGCTTCTGGCCTCTCTCCCTGGGGTAGGAGGGAGCAGAAGTCCAACGAAGTCCTTGGTCGCGAATGAACCGTTTCGCTGCGGTAGCTCGGGTCGCAACAAGGCCATCTGAGAGAGAGTTTGCCCACTCGAGATGCGGGCCAGGGATCCGTCCTGCCGCCGCGGTGGCCCACCGCTGGTACAACCGGCTGTGGAGAGAGCCCTAGCTGAGATCCCAGGTGTGTACCGGTTGGCCTTGCCGCTGCCGTTCCCAGTAGGCACAGGTCAATTGTTGCATATCTTTACCATGCCGAGCCACGTAGCGGCGCTGCCAGGTGGCCCCATTCTGCCCCGACTCCACCCGGGCGCGGAGAATGCCCAGGTACTCCTGAATATCGGAGGGGGCCAGATCCAGTTGAACCAAACCCGCCTCTGCTTGGGGGATCAGCTCTTCCAGCAGCAATTGGCGCAGGGATCCCTGCCAACCCTTGAGCCAAGTGATGGGGGCCTCCAGACCCCAGCGGGCCGCCGTGTAGAAATTGGCGCGGCACTGGGCAAAGCTCAGCTCCTGCTCGGGGGGGACGGGCTGGGATCCCAAGGCTTGCACCAGGCCAAAGTAGAAGGCCGCGTTGGCGATCATGTCGGGTAGGGTTGGGCCTGCCGCCGCCACCCGCTGTTCGATGCGCAAGTGGGGAACGGGATCCAAGCCGATGAGGGGTCGGTTCCAGCGCCAGATGGTGCCGTTGTGGAGGCGCAGATGGGCCAGCTCTGATGGGGAAGTGGCTAACCTTTGTGGCAATACCACCGGGTAGCGATGCACATTTTCCCAAAACAGCTCCATCAGGGATCCCTGTACATAGCCTTGCCCGAAGGTGACGCGGGGGCAGTGGGTGGGGGAGGGCGGGGGTGGCCCATCCAAAGCTTGCTCAAACAAAGGGATGCGGGTTTCTGCCCACAGATCGTGCCCGAACAGGTAGGGGGAATTGGCCGCCAGCGCCACCAAGGGGGCTGACACGAGCAGGGAAGCGTTGAAGTAACGGGCCGCCTGTTGGGGGGATACCTGCAGATGGATTTGAAAGGAGGTGGTCGCCGCCTCCAGCATGATGTCCGGGTGGGTAACCCGCAACCGCCCAGCCGGTCCTTCGATATCTAGCCCCAGGGAAGGGATCGCTTGGGATTGCTCACGCCGGTGCAAGTTCAGGATCTGCTCGTTGAGGGCCAGGTAACGCTTGCGGGGCGAGATCATCTTCAGGGTCAATTGCCGTTGCTGCACCGTAGGCAAGATGCCAATCATCATCAACCCCGCCTGCAGGTATTCAGCCACTTGGCAACAGCGATCCCACGTTTGGCCCAGCTCTTGCTGAAACTGCCGCAGAGCCAAGCCGGTCAAAACTTGGGGCCGGCTGTTGATCTCCACGTTGAACTGGGCCAGTTCCGGCACCACCAGCGGATCGTTCACCGCTTCCAGGTAGGCTGAGTTTATCGGGGCCGGATCTCCCTGAGGGGTCACCAGCCATGCCTCCAGCTCAAACCCGCCCACCGGGGATCCCTGGGCAAAGGGCTGACAAGCCGGATCCAGCCCCGGCGCACCGGCCAACCAGCGCTCGAGCAACTTCGTCTCTTGCTGGAGCCGAGCTGCAAACTGAGCAAAGTCTGCAGTACCAAAACGGAGGCAGGTGATCTCCTGGCCCATGGGAACAACTCCGCAGCTTTTGGGAATGAGGTTAATCGCTGTTGCCGGGATCTCGACACCCCTAGCTTTACTTAGCCCGCAGTGATGGATACATCTTCAATGCGCAGGGCGGGAAAGGCAGCCGTGCCGTTGAAAACCGTTACTTCCTGGGAAATGGCGGAGATATTGCGCAAACAATCGTAGAGATTGCCGGCAATGGTGGTCTCCAGGATGGGGCGTTTCTCGCCGCCTTTGACCAAGAAGCCCCCTTTCACCACCCCAGAAAAGTCACCGGTAATGGGGTTGCTGCTGCCGGAGAGGCGGGTGACGATAACTCCCCGATCCATCGCGTAGAGCTCGGACAGGGGGGTTGTCCCTGGGGCCACCCTCAGGCAAGCCGGCCCTACTCCCGGCAGGCTGCCTGCTCCCCCTGTGGCATGGCCGTTGGAGGGAACGCCAGCAGCGCGGGACTCGTAGCTGTTGTACATGAAGTTGCAGAGGATCCCTTCATGAATCAGGGGGGTAATCTGGCGCGGGATCCCTTCGCGGTCAAAGGGCTCAATGGGGTAGCCGGGCAGGCCCAGGCCTTCAGAAACCACGGTGAGCAACGGGCTGGCGATCCGGGATCCCATTTTTTGCGCCAAGGGGCTTTTGCCTTTGCGCACCGCATCTGCCCCCAAGACAAAGAGGAGATCCCCCAGGAAGTCCTCCACCACATCTGGAGGGAGAATGATAGGGCCGCGAAAGCTCTCCCCTTCGGTAGCCCCCAGCGCGCCCACGCATTTCTGGACAAAGCGATCAAAAGCCCGCTCCAGCGCCGGCACCAGATCGGCCCGCTTCTGCACACTGTCGCCGTCGTAGGCAAAGCTGCCCACCTCGTCCCCGTCGATGGCCATGCCAAACAGGGATCCCCCCGCCTCGACACTGTGGTAGTTGGCCCGGATGCCGGTGGAAGAGGCGATGGCCAGGGTCTCTTCCT
Source organism: Synechococcus sp. R6-5 (assembly GCF_047461775.1). Classification (NCBI taxonomy): domain Bacteria; kingdom Bacillati; phylum Cyanobacteriota; class Cyanophyceae; order Synechococcales; family Synechococcaceae; genus Synechococcus; species Synechococcus sp. R6-5. The sequence continues at coordinate 11,074 of NZ_JANSHV010000047.1, read as the reverse complement.
CCACGCTGAGGGAGCCGCTGTCGATGGTGATGCGAGGGTCTTTGGATCGCACCCACTCCAGCAATTGGGATCCCAACTGGGTCAGGGTGGCGGCATCCAGTTCCAGCAGCCCCGGATCAAGGGCAAAGGGCACCTGGGGCAGAGGTTGGGGCTCCGGCAGCCCGTTGAGGGGATCCGCCGGCGAAGCCTTGGCCATGGCTACAGCCTCAGCCGCCGTCTCGGCCAGCTCTTCCGGGCGGTTGGAGGTGGCAAAGCCCAGCCTGCCGTCGCAGAAAACCCGGATGCCGAACAGGGTCTCGCTGCTGCTGCGGGCCAGGTTGAGGTCATTTTTCTCAAAAGTGACTTCCGTTTCCCGGCCTGAGTTGGCAAACACTTCTGCCTGGTCGGCTCCAGCAGCCAATGCCTTGTGTACACCCTGTTCACAAAGATCCAGCAGGTTTTCCGGGGAAATGATGGAGCTGGGCATAAAAGTGAGATGGCAAGAGGACAGTCCCATTATCGGCCATGGCTCAGAGCTACTTTTCCCTGACCCCCTGCCGTCTATGGAGTCCCAGCACCCACCCCTTCGTCCGACAACGTCACTCTGGTGCGCACCGTTCCAGCCCGCTCCGCCTGGGCAACAATCAGCAGAGAGCTGCCCACAGGGGCTTGAACCACCCACTCCACCTTGCGGCGGTAATCCACGCCGCTGCCTGAGGACAGGATTTCTCCGTAGGCTTTGTTGGAACGGCCCTCCAAATGCCCGATCTCCTGCTTCTGGGATCCCACGATGACAGTGGATCCCTCAGGCAACTCCAGACGGACTTGAATGGGCCGCACCGCCCTGCGTTCTAGGGCTTTTTGGCTGGTGTAGGTAGGCAAGAACCCTTGATTTTCGTATTGCACCACCACCCGGAACAAAGACTGGGATCCCTCACGTGCCCACCCAAGCCGGCGAACTTCGCTGCGGGCCAAGGCCAGCCGCGGCGACATCAGGGCATGGGCAATGGCAAAACGGCAGTGCTTCTCGCACAGTTCCGGCAACATCTCTGGGGGCGCATTTTGCCAAACGGCCTTGTAGTCCCAACCGCCAATTTCCACCCTGCCCAACTGGGGGTGCTCAAAGGGCTGCCAGTCGATGAAGCCACGCCCTCCCAAGACCCGATCATTCCACTTCAACATCTTCAAATCGTCAGCTTCGGGGTGCCAGCGGAACCACTGGATAAAGTCCTTTTTCACCACGCCGGCTTCCGTGGGCAGATCCCAAAGCTCCGTGGTGAACCCATACCAGCCGAAGGTGTCATAGGCGTAGCTGTTGAAATTGCCGTGGCTAACCTTCTTGGGGTGATAGCGAAACTGGTGATAGCCAGAGATGGTCGGGTAGCCGGTGATCTCGGTGGCCCTCTCCCCAATTAACTTGTAGATGTCCAGATCTTCTGGGGGATAGTACTCATCTGGGTGGGTGGCGTAGGGGCGAATGTGAACCGCTGAAGAAGTGTGATAAGTAACAAAGCCGTTGATATTGCGGTGGCTGCGCAAAAACTCCCCAATGGCTCGCGTTTCCGGCTCAGAATAGGGAAAGTCTCCCGCTCCCACCTGCTCATTTTCTGGTACCCATTCGTGGGGATAGTTGCGGTTGAAGTCCAGCCCTTCAAGGGGTGGGGCCACCGGCACATCGTAGCCATCGAACTCCCGAATCAGCCCTTCGGTCATCAAGTGGTAGTAGGTGCCGCCGAATTCCTCCGGATCCCGTCGCACCAAGATCCTGGGATCCAACGACGACACTTTCCATGCTCCACAGGGATCCTCTTTGCGCATCTGGAGGATCTTGCCGTCCCCGTTCACGTCCTCGGGGTAGAGGCCCGGCTGGGGTTCCGGCTCTGGATAGGGGCGAGGGCCCGAACGCAAACGGTAGGGGGTGGTTAGATATTTCTCGGCCCCATCGACGGCAATGCGGGGCAGCACGTAAACGGTGTAGCCATCCAGCAGGCGCGTCACCCGCTCCTCTTGGCCGTAGTGGGTGAGCAGGTAGTGGATGTCGTAAAGGGCAACGGCGGATCCCGTGACTTCTCCGGCATGGGTGTTGGCATCGATCCAGTAGGCGGGTTTTTCCAGGGCTGGCCCGGTGCGACGCTGGGTTAGAGTAGCCAAAACAATGTCGCGCCCTTCGTAGCTCCGCCCAATCACCTCCCACGTGATCAAGTCTGGGTAGGCTACCGCCATCTGCCGCAGAAATTCCAGAATCTCAGCATGGGTAAAAAAGTGGCTGAAATCAAACGGTGCAACCGACATGGATCCCTCGTAGCACTTTGACCCAATTTACTGCTTGATCCTCGGCGGCCTGCCGGGTGCAGGAACCCTAGAATGGAAGTTAAGCCTACTTGCCGTGAGTGCCCATGAGCCTTTTGCCCACTTCCGCTGCTCCCCTAGCCATTGCTCCGACAGCAGCCAAGCCAAGGCGACTGGACTTCGAGGTGGTGATTGCCGGAGCTGGGATGGTGGGATCCACCTTAGCAGCCGCTTTGGGCCAGGCCGGGATCCGCGTCGGGCTGATCGAGGGGCGGGATCTCTCGCAGGGGGTGGGGGCGGATGGCCGAGCCAGCGCTTTGGCTCTGGGGACAGCTCGTATTCTGCAGCGGATTGGGGTATGGCCCCTTATGGAGGCCTGGGGAGTTTCTCCCATCCACCGCATTCAGGTCTCTGATGGGGAAGGCCCCTGGGTGGCTCAGCTGCGCCGTGAGATGCTCCAAGCGCCGGCCCTGGGCTACGTCGTGGAAAATCAAATCACCCAAAAGGCCCTGTTGCAGCGCATTCGCGAGTGCCCTTCGGTAACCCTTTTCAGCCCTGCTCAGGCGCAAAGTTTCTCCCCTGCAGCAGATCACATTCGGGTAGAGCTGGCCCAGGAGGGATCCCGGCAAACTCTGCGAGCTGCTTTGCTGGTGATTGCAGATGGGGCCCGTTCGCGGCTGCGGGAACAGGCTGGGATCCCGTTATCCTGCTGGGGCTATGGGCAGGTGTGCATCGTTTCCACCCTCACCCATGAGCATCCTCACCGGCAGGTGGCCTACGAGCGCTTTCAGGTCAGCGGTCCCTTCGCCATTTTGCCCACCTCCGATCCCCATCGCAGTTGTGTCGTCTGGACAGTTCGCCAAGCGGATCGAGATCGGCTGATGGGCTTATCTGAGGCTGAGTTTCTGCAGGCCATCCGGCCTTGGTTTGGATCCCAGTTGGGAGCCTTGCTGGCGGCCTCTCCCAGAGCCTGTTATGAGCCACAGCGGGCCCATGCCCAAACCTACATCGGATCCCGGCTGGCTTTGGTGGGGGATGCTGCCCATACCACCCATCCGCTGGGGGGGCAGGGAGCGAATCTGGGCATGCGGGATGTGGCGGCCTTGGCTGCCCTGTTGATCGAAGCCAAAATGGCGGGCCGGGATCCCGGCGATCCGGCTTTGCTACAAGCCTACGAGCGCTGTCGCCGCCCAGAAAACGCGCTGGTTCTTTTTGCAACCGATGCTGCCAATCGCCTCTTTTCCAACCGAAGCTGGCCGTTGCTGGTCTTGCGTCGCCTGGGCCTGTGGGGACTGGAGGTTTTGCCGCTGCTCAAGCCTGCTTTGATGCGCCAAGCAATGGGGATCCGCCCCCACCAACCCCAACTGCAGCAGCTCCCTTTCCCTGCACCCCCGGAACCTCTGGCTACGCCTGTCTAGATCCGGCCAAACTGTTGAGAGCTGGGCCCAGATCCTCGCCCGCCGCCTTTGTCCCCAGCAGACCAAGCGCTCCACAGGGATCAAGGCTGCTCCAGGGGTAAGTCTGAAAACAGCAATGGGGCAATATTGGCCGCCTGGTTGATGGGGATCTCGTCGTTGACGGCATACTGATAAAACTGATCCAAGCGCCGACACAAACCTTCTGGGGTCAAAGCCTGCACATTGGAGCTGATGATATAGCTTTGGGAAGGAGAGGCGCGAAACGCTTGAAAGGCTTTGCGACAAAAGTCCTGCTTGGCCTCCGGGTCTGCTTGTCGCCACTCTGGCCCCGTAAGTTTGCCGGACAAAGTGGGGCCGGTTGCCGCTCCCAAGGGCAGGCCTGTTCCCAAGATTAGGCCAGCCAGGATCAGAAACAGAAGGCCCCCCTTCAAGACTGCCTGCCAGAAAGAGAACTGAAGCCGTTGCCGGTGCTGCTCCATGGTTGGATAGGCTGGAGTGGAAAGGGATCCCCTCGATCATACCGATCACACATACCGATCACAGGCGGATCTGAGGGAAACTCAGGATCTCGGCTGGCTTTGCCGCTCCCCTCGATCCCCGCTGCCGTCCTCAGGAATGGCCGGAAAGCTGGGTCCCTTTCATCCCTTACCCGCTCGCACCCTCCGTCCCGTGGCTCGCAACAAACCCCGTCGGAAACAGCCTTTCCCGCACCTCCTCGGCTCCAAATGGACTTCCGTTCAGCCTGTTCTGGGTTGGCGACATTTTCAGGTCACCGCTCGCCAACAAGGGGAAGGAGGGCTGGTGTTTGCCGAGCTCAGAGCCGTCTGCGATCCCCAGGTGCGCCTCTGGGTCAACGCAGCCACCCTGAAGAACCGGGATCTTTGGCAGCCGGGCTGGACGCCTCTCGAAGACGGGATCCCCTGTGGGCGGCAGGATCCCCTTCTGGACAGGGCTGGGGGATAGTTTCTCTCAAGCTGGGGCTCAGGGATCGATTAGGATCATCTCTCTAGTGTGGTGTTTTAATTCGGAAGCTTGAGGAGAAGAAAGCGGGATGGCCAGATGTGACGTTTGCGGAAAAGATCTTAGCTACAGCGATTATCAGTGGGCCAAGCGCTGCGCCAATCCCTACGGGAAGTCTCACCTCATCTGCTTCGACTGCTACAGTGGTTCGTCTTGTCCCATCTGCTATTCCCCTCTGGAGCCGGCAGAATAGAAAGAGGCGTTCTCAAAAGCTGCTTGTCGGTTACTCGACTCCCATCCCCCTAGCTCCTCGGAGGGGGCGATGGTCGACAAGGGTCTCGATGGTTTTCCCAAGGGAGCCGGAAAAGTGCGCATTGGCCAGGGCTACGACATCCACCGCCTCGTCGAGGGGCGCCCCTTGATCCTGGGCGGGATCCGGATCCCTTACGAGAAGGGACTGTTGGGCCATAGCGACGCCGATGTGCTTACCCACGCCATCATGGATGCTCTCCTGGGGGCAGCAGCCCTGCGGGATATTGGCTTTTACTTTCCCCCGGAAGAAGAACGCTGGAAAGGGGCCGATAGCATCCTTCTATTGCAGCAAGTGGTGCAACTGGTGAGCCAAGAAGGCTGGCGAATTGTCAATGTGGACAGTGTGGTGGTGGCGGAGCAGCCCAAGCTCAAACCTCACATCCCCGCCATGCAGGCCCGCCTGGCAGAGGCGATGCAGATCTCCCCCAAGCAAGTGGGGGTCAAGGCTACTACTAACGAAAAACTGGGCCCCATAGGTCAGGGAGAGGCCATTGCTGCCTTCGCAGTAGCCCTGTTGCTGGAACAGAGAGGACAAGCTTCCTCTGACCTTCCCATCAGAATCTGAAAAGAACCTGGTCACCCCACTGCCTGAGCTGCCAAACTGGCAAGCAATCGCTCCCTCAAAAACGCAGAATCTGCCCAAGTCGCAGTCAAACCACCCATTACCTGGATCCCCAACTTTCCCTCTGGGAAAGGGGCCGGGAGGGGGGCTACTCCTCTAGGAGAAGGGCTGGGGGTGAGGGCCTCAGCAGCGCGGAGCGCTTGGGCCACAGGGCGCGGGATGCGGGCGAGCCGTCCCAAACTTGCTTGGAACAACGACTTGGCAAAAGAAATGGCGGGCCAAAACAACACCTCGGCAAACCGACTCAGGAGGAACCTTTTTGTCTCTCTACTAGGGATCCTCCTGCTCTGGCTTGGTGCCTGTGCTGCCCCTGCCCGCCCCCCCCATCTGGTTGCCACAGTGACTTCAGATCCCAAAACCTTCAACACCTATTTGGCTGCCGAAAGCTCTAGCCGCGACGCTATCGCCTACCTAGAGGCGGGCTTGGTCACCTTGGATGAGGATACCCTCTTGCCCAAACCGGAGCTGGCGGAAGGCTGGGAAGTGTCTGAGGACGGCTTGCGGTATGTCTTTACCTTGCGGGAGGGGCTGCGCTGGTCGGATGGAGAGCCTCTGACAGCAGCAGATGTGGACTTTACCTTTAACCGCATCATCTTCAACGAGCGGATCCCGACTTCTGCGCGGGATGTGAAGCGAATTGGAGAAGCCGGAGCATTGCCTCAGGTGCGGGCGCTGGACGAGCGGCGGATTGAGTTCGTTTTGCCGGAGCCCTTCGCTCCCTTTCTGCTGCAGGCCGGATCCCCTATTTTGCCCAAGCACATCCTCGAGCCCACTGTCGAGCAGTTGGACAGCCGGGGCAACCCCCTTTTCTTGCAAACCTGGGGTATCGACACGCCGGTGCAGCAATTGGTGGGGGCTGGCCCCTATGTCATGCAGGAATACACCCCTGGCCAACGGCTGGTGTACCGGCCCAATCCCTACTACTGGAAGGGGGAAGGGATCCCGCGCATTGAACGGGTAATCCTGCGCATTGTGGACTCAGAGGACACCGCGCTGCTGCAGTTTCGCTCCGGCGAGACCGACGTGTTTTCGGTGCGGGGGAGAGATTTTCAGCTCTTGAAGCGGGAAGAAGAACGGGATCAGTTCACCATCTACAATCTCGGCCAGACATTGAACAACAGTTTCTTTGCCTTCAACCTCAGCCGCGCCCGTAACCCCCAGACCGGGCGGCCTTTTGTGGATCCCGTCAAAAGCCGCTGGTTTAACGATTTGAACTTCCGCCGGGCGGTGGCCCACGCCATGAACCGGCAGTTTTACGTCGATAGCGTCCTGCAAGGGTTGGGCCAGATCCAGCACTCGGTCTTCTCCCCCGCCAGCCCCTTCTACCTCAGCCCTGAAGAGGGCTTGCCCACCTACGACTACAACCCTGAAAAAGCGCGGCAACTGCTCCTCGATGCCGGATACACCTATGATGCGGAGGGCCACCTGCGGGATTCCGAGGGCAACCGTATCCGTTTCACCTTGCTCACCAACGCCGGCAACAATCAGCGGGAGGCCACTGGCGCGTTGATCAAAGCTGATCTGGAGCGGATCGGCATCACCGTTGATTTTACCCCCATCGCCTTCAACACCCTGGTGCAGCGCACCGATAGCCGCGACTGGGAAACCCTGCTGCTGGGCTTTGGTGGCGGCGGCACCGAGCCCAACAACGGCTCCAACATCTGGCGCAGCGACGGCCGTTTGCACCTCTTTAATCTGGGAGATTTGCCCGGCAACCCGGCAGAAGGGGTTGAGGTGAGCGATTGGGAACGGGAGATCGACCGCATCTTTATCGAAGGGGTGCGGGAGCTAGACTTTGAAAAGCGCAAGGCCCTCTACGACCGGTTTCAAATCATCATCCAGGAACAGCTGCCCCAAATTGGCACTTTCAACCCCCTGGTTCTCTCAGCCCTGCGCAACCGCATTCAAGGGGTGGATCCCCGACCCATTCTGGGGCCATTGTGGAATTTGGATCAGCTCTACATTAACTTCTGATGATGTGGGTGATGTGGGATAGGGAGAGGCTGTCTGAACTGTTGAGTTGTGTCCCTATCGCCACATTTGGCAGGTGAAACTTAGTTGTAGGTTGGGTTGCGGATGTCTTGAATTTTGCAACTATTTCACCGTCAACTCCACGTCCCCCGCACTCCTGAGAATGTTGATCCCCACTCCCCCCGCTTGTAAATAGAGGCCGATGTCCAGGGATCCCTGGCCCACCTGCACATTCTCAAGAATGACATGGGGCAGCCACAGGGGCAGAGTGGGCTTGGTTAAATGTACCCGTTGAGCCAGCCCGTCGATCTCCAGCCCCAGACAAGCCTGCAGCAGCAAAAACACACTGGCCGCCGCCCAAGACTGGGGCAGACAGGCCACCGGATAAAGGGTGGGGCCCTCCCGCTGCCGACGACCAAAACCGCAAAACAGCTCCGGCAACCGCTTCAGCTCCAAAAACTGGCTGGCATCGAACAGCGCTGTCAAGACCCGCACCGCTTCGCCCTTGAAGCCATAGCGAGATAAGCCTGCGGCAATCAAGGCATTGTCGTGGGGCCAGATGGAGCCATTGTGGTAGGACATGGGGTTGTAGCGCCCCTCTCCCTCCGGCACCGTGCGGATCCCCCAGCCGCTGAAGAAAGCTGGCTCCAGCAGTTGCCGGGCAATGCAGGCAGCATGCTCGGGATGGGCAATCCCCGAAAACAGACAGTGGCCCATGTTGGAGCTGCGCACCCGGCAGGGTTGCTTCTGGCCATCCAAAGCCAGGGCATAGCCCCCCAACTCTTCGCACCAGAAGTGATCCCAAAACTGCTGCTGCAGCTTTTCCGCTTGTTGTCGCAACTGGGCTGCTTGCTCTTGCCGCCCCAGCAGCTCGGCCATCTCTGCTGCCAACTGCTTAGCTTCGTAGGCATAGCCCTGCACCTCGCACAGGGCCAAGGGGGGTTCTGCCAGGGATCCGTCCGGGTAGAAGATGGCATCTTCAGAATCTTTCCAGCCCTGGTTGCGCAGGCCCCGCCGCGCCTTGCCGGCATACTCCAAAAAGCCGTCCCCGTCCGCATCCCCGTAAGTGTCCATCCAGTGCAGGGCTGCTTCGATGTTTGGCCAGAGCTGCCGCAACAGCTCTAGATCGCCGCTGCGGCGCACGTAGCGCCCTGCTAGCACCACAAACAAAGGGGTGGAGTCAATGCTGCCGAAATAATTGCCAAAGGGGATCTCGCGCGTCTTGGCCATCTCGCTGGAGCGCTGCTCATGCAGGATCTTGCCAGGCTCGGCATCGCGGCTGGGATCCACCTCCTGGGCCTGGTGGGCCGCCAGATACAGCAGCACCCCCCGCGCCAAGTCTGGAAACCACCAGAGAGTGGCCAGGGCGGTGATCAGGGCGTCGCGCCCGAAGACCGTGGTAAACCAAGGCACCCCCGCATAGGGATAAAGCCCGTAGGGAGTGCGGGTGAGCATCATCAGCAGATCATCCCGTGAGGCGTTGAGCCAATCGTTAAACTGAGCATTGCCGGTGTCGATCCGGTGGGCTTGCGCCCGCAAGGAAGCCCTTTGCTCCCGCTCCGCCTGCAGAGCCTCCTGGTAGGTCAAAGGGGCAATCTCCTCCCCGCCGTAGCTGCAGATCACCCTCAGCTCCAAATCCCGTTCCTCCTGCGGGGCCAAAGGCACCCACCACTGCGCCAGCTTCTCCGACACTAGCTCCGGCGCCGGCAAAAATTGCAACTGGGTTTGCCGCTCCACTCCATCCAAGCCGCGGTAGCGGAGAACCACTCCCTCAGGGTTCACCTGGGCCGGCAGCACTTGACCCCGCTGGGCCCGTCGGATGCCCCGGATCTCAAAAATATCGGCAAAGTCCGCCTCAAAGCGCAGGGTAATCGGCACGCGAAACGGCTCCGAGCCGTAGTTGTGAATGCGAATGCGCTCGTAGGCTACGTTGTTCCACAGAAAAGTAGTCCGTAGAACATGCAGAGTATCTTGACCGATAAACTGCCCCTCTGAGGTGGTGAACTCCGGGTTGGTCAGATCCACCGCCAAAATATCTTTGTCTTCCCGCACCTCTGAGCTGAGCAGCAGGAACTGCTTTCCCTGCAAGTCCAACACCCAGCGGGACAAAAAGCGGGTGTCGTCCCGGAAGAGGCCATGATCCCGGATGCCGAGGGGGCGCATGTTCCCTCGCCGGTCAAAGATGGCAAAGCAGTTGTCATGCTTGAGAACATGAGAGCGTGCCTCCACCCAAGAGGCGCTGGCCCGGATGTAGTACTGATCTTGAATTTGGATGATGTCTTCTGCCATCTCGGTCTTCTCGATCCCTATCCAGCCGGTCTCCTACGCGAACAGCTTACTGCTATCGGTCCACTCAAAGAAGGCGAAGAAGCAGGGGCCCCCCGATGCAGCCCAGCAGCCCTAGCTGCTACTTGGCCCATCTAAGCCTTATTAAGCTGCCTTCTTCGCGACATCTCCTGCCGCTCGTTCACCAGTTGGCGGTAGAGAGCCTCGTAGTCCGACACCATTCTTTCCACGCTGAACCGCTCCTCAAACACCTGCCGCACCCCGGCTCGGCTCAGGGATCCCACCTTCTCCACAGCCTCCACTGCTTCCTCCACCGAGTCGACAATAAAGCCGGAGCGCCTGTCGGCCATTACCTCGGGTACTGAGCCAAAACGGGTGGCAATTACCGGCGTGCCACAGGCCATCGCTTCAATCATCACCAGCCCAAAGGGCTCCGGCCAGCGGATGGGAAACAGCACCGCATAGGCCTTGCCCAAAAACTCGCTTTTCTCTTGGTCGGTGATTTCCCCTATGATCTCCACATTGGGGTGGCGACTGGCCAAAGGCTTAATTTCTAACTCGTAGTACTGGCGATCCACCGCATCGATCTTGATAGCAGCCTTCAGCGGCATCCCTGCCCGCGCCGCAATTTCAATAGCCGTGTCCAGCCCTTTTTCCGGGGAGACCCGGCCCAAAAAGGCCAGGTAGTCCCCCTTTTCTGGATAGAAACGGTGGAGATCCAGGGGCAAGCCGTGGTAGACCGTCCCCACCCAGCGGGCCTGGGGCAGCGGCAGCCGCTGGGCGTTGGAGATGGAGACCACCGGAATGTCCTGAAACTCGGTGTAGAGGGGCTGCAGCTCCGGAATGTCCAGTCGCCCGTGTAGGGTGGCCAAAAAAGAAACCTGCGGGTGGCGACGGGCCAGGGCATAGGGATAGTAGTCGATGTGGCCGTGGATAATGTCAAACTCGTCGGCCATCTGAAAGGCTTTCTCGACCATCAAAACATGAGGAGCCACTGTGTCGATGGCCGTGGGATCCAAACGCAAAGCCCGCTCCCGAAAGGGGATGAGGCGAGCCTGGGTTTGGGAGTCGCCGCTGGCAAACAACGTCACCTCATGCCCCCGCCGCACCAGCTCTTCGGTGAGCCAAGACACAACCCGCTCAGTGCCGCCGTAGAGCTTGGGGGGCACACTCTCATGCAAAGGGGCAATCTGAGCAATGCGCATAGCCATCCTGATACATTTACGCTGAACACTGC
>NZ_JANSHV010000046.1:0-19490 GCF_047461775.1 Synechococcus sp. R6-5 | reverse complement strand
CTTCGGGGGGATCCCTAGAAATTGGAAAAGAAATTGGAAGCGAACTGAAGCTGGGCCTGGTTATCAGGCGGGCAGCGAAAGCAACGGCTGAAACGCTCCAGAAATCGGCCTGCTGGCTGGGGAAAGTCTGGGAAAGTGAGGTCTGGATCCCCGGCAGCCACCGCTGCCCAAAAGTAGCGCAATCGTGGGGCCAAGGCTTGTGCTTGTTCCAGAGGCAGATTCAGCGGCGCAGAAGTTAAAAACTTAACCACCGCTGGTTCACTGCGCTGGGCCATCCATTCTCGCGAGAACGCCTGCAAATCGGGCCAATCCGGCAGGGCTCCCACCCGGTAGCTCTGGATATGGACTTGGATTCCGGTCTCTCGATCCGACCGGATCTCGACAAGGCGGTAGGGGTGGGGAAAGCTGACCAAAGAGCCGGTGGTAATGTCGTAAACCCCCCCTCGTCGGGCGATGTGCTGGATATGCAGATGTCCGGTGAACACCAGTTGCACCCCATAAGCTTGCAGCAGCCGCCGCAACTGAGAGGCATTCTCCAGCATGTAGCGACGCCCCCAGGGATGGAGAGACTGGCCGCGCAGATGCTCGACCACATTATGGTGCACCATCAGCAGCACCAGCTCTTCCTCGGCTGCCGCCAATTCTTTCTCCAGCCAGGTCAGTTGTTCTGGGGTTAGACACCCCACCAATTGACCCTGAGCATCAAAATGGTTGGAATTGAGGCCGATCAAACGGATCCCTGGCCGCAGAACCCGGCTGTAATCCAAAGACTGCCCATCCTCGTAGCCAAAAGCTCGGTAGTAGCGGGGAAAATCCGCCAAACCAATAGAGCGCCCGCTGGCCTCGGGCTGGGGCACATCGTGGTTGCCGGGCACCACAAAAGCCGGAAAGGGTAGTCGAGCCAGCCGCTCTGCCAGCCATGCATGGTTTTCCGGCTCCCCATGCTGGGTCAGATCCCCCGGCAACAGCAGAAAATCCAAAGGCAACTGCACCAGATGCTGCAAAACCTGTTCCAGAGCCGGGATGCTCACCTCTACCAGGTGAAATCGGCTGGGGTGATCCCAAAGGGTGGAAGGGAGGGTGACGTGGGGATCGCTCACCACAGCAAAGCGGATCTGCACGGATTACTCCCCTTGACAACAGCAAGCAGATAGAGCCTTCGGCCCACCGGGGGGACAAGCGCTTCTGCTATTCTGGCATCCATCACGGGATCCCGATTATCTCAGGAGCACAGCATGGTGGCCCAGGTGATTACCATCGATCACCCTCTGGTGCAGCACAAGCTCAGCCTCATGCGCCGTGTTGAAACTACAACCGCCGACTTCCGAGCGCTGATGCGGGAGATCAGCCTCTTGATGGCCTACGAGGTGACCCGCGATCTGCCCCTCAAGCTACAGCCCATTCAAACCCCGATGGCCCCAATGTTGGCGCCGATGTTGGCGGCAGAGAAAAAGTTGGTGCTTGTCTCCATCCTGCGGGCCGGCCAAGGGCTCCTCGACGGCATGCTGGAGCTGATCCCATCAGCACGGGTGGGGCATATCGGCCTATATCGGGATCCCCATACCCTGATCCCCATCGAGTACTACTTCAAGGTGCCCACCGATATCGAAGATCGTGAGGTGCTGGTGGTGGATCCAATGTTGGCCACCGGCCATTCGGCAGCAGCGGCTGTAGCGCGCCTACGCCAAACCCGACCCCAGTCGATCCGCTTCATCTGCCTGGTGGCCGCCCCAAAAGGGATCCGGTATTTCCACGAACAGAACCCAGATGTGCCAATCTATACCGCTGCTGTAGACGATGGCCTAGACGAGCACGGCTACATCCTCCCCGGCCTAGGAGATGCAGGGGATCGCCTGTTCGGCACCCGCTGATGGGAGAGTGCCATGCCTACAGCACCCTATGTTGCTGCGCCACACTGAACGGGAACCGCACCGCTGTCGCAATTAGGAAGTTGGGTTGGGCGCCAACAACTGTTCCCCCCTCAACATGCGGGCAGCAGCGCTGAGCAGCTCCTCTTCCAGATAGGGCTTGGTGAAGTAGGCAGTTGCTCCCAGCTCCCGTGCTGTTTGCCGGTGCCGTTCTGCCCCCCGCGAGGTGAGCATGGCAACCGGGAGATGCTTGAAGTTGCTGTCTTCCCGCAGGCGGGTGAGCAGTTCTAGGCCGTCCATCCGCGGCATCTCGATGTCGCAGAAGATGAGGTCGCAGGGCAGGCCGCCGCGCAGCTTTTCCCAGGCATCCTGGCCATCCCGCGCCTGTTCCACCCGGTAGCCCACCTTCTGGAAAGACATCGAGAGCAGCTCCCGAACGGTGATCGAGTCGTCCACGATCAACACGGTGGTCTGGCGCACCTCTTCTGGGGTTGGCTCCTCATCCCGGTGATCCAGCCAGAAGCGGTTGAGATCCCGACGGCGACCGTGGGCTATGTCCACCAGCTCGATGATGTCGGCAATCGGCAGCACCCGCCCGTTCCCCAACACCGTTGCCCCAGAAATGCCCGGCGGCTTGGGCACAGGCCCGCGCAGTTGCTTGATCACGATTTCCTGCTCTTCCACAAAGCTGTCCACCTGCAGAGCAACATACTGACCGGCACTTTGCAGGATGACAATGGGAATGATGCCCTCATCCTGAGTGATGCTGTACACCTCAGAACGGCTGCGGCTGTGGCTGCGGCTGTAGGCCAGCAGATTCGAGAGGGGCTGGAAGGGAAGGCGCTGATCCCGCCAGAGAATTGAGGGCCGCCCCTGCTCATCCGGCTGAACTTCGTCGGCAGGAACATCCAGCATCTCCTCCACGCCATCCAGGGGGAAGGCGATCAGGGCTTTGTCGCTGACACACACCATGGCCTTGGAGATGCTCAGGGTGAGGGGGAGGCGGATGGTGAAGGTGGTTCCTTTGCCCCGCACAGAATCCACTTGGATACTGCCGCGCAGATCGGTGATGTTGCGGCGCACCACATCCAAGCCAACCCCCCGCCCGGCCAGATCGTCCACCTCGCTGGCCTCGCGAACGCTGAAGCCGGGGTGGAAGAGAACGTTGAACACTTCGTCTTCGTCGGCTTGCTCCGACAGCAGCCCCAGCCTTTGGGCCTTGGCCTTGACCTTCTCCACCGGGATCCCGGCGCCGTCGTCCGAGACGATGATGATGGTTTGGTTGCCCTGATAGAAGGCCTTGACGGTGATCTTGCCCTCAGGGGGCTTGCCCGCCCGCCGCCGCTCCTCAGGGGTCTCGATCCCGTGTACCAGGGCGTTGTTCACCAAGTGGGTCATGGGGTCATAGAGCTCCTCCAGGATGGCCTTGTCGATGAGCGTGTCACGGCCTTCCACCACCAGGCTGGCCTGCTTGCCCGTTTTGATGGAGAGATCCCGAATGGCGCGGGGCAACCGATCGGCAACTTGCGAGAAGGGCACCATGCGCGCCCGGTTCAGGCCCTCTTGCAGTTGGGTGGTTACCTGCCGGAATTGGCGGGTGATCTGCTCGGCCTCATCCACGGCAAACTCGATGTCGGAGGAGGACTCGCGCACCCGCACGATGAGCTCAATGATCTCCTGGGCCAGAGCGTGGAAGGCCGTAAACTGATCCATCTCCAGCTTGTCGAACTCTTGGCCGGAGGAATGACTCCGCCTTCCTCGGCTGGATCCCTCCCCATTTCGACCGAAGCCCACCGTTACCGTGCCGCCATAGGCTGAGCTGCTGCGGCTGGAGAACAAAGCCGATTCCAGCAAGGAGCGGTCATACTGATCCCGCATGCGCTGGCCCAGATCCCCTAGCTGTTGCACACGGCCCAACAGGCCATCCAGAAACTGGCGCAGACGGGTTTGGTTTTGCTCCATGCTGTTGCGGATGACCACCAACTCTCCCACCAGGTTGTTGATGGAGTCGAGGTGGCGCACCTCCACCCGCATCACAGGGTTGCTGAGGGCAGCAGTTCGCCGTGAAGTCGGCCCAGTTGCCGCCGGGGCAGCTGCTGCTGGGGTGGGGGTTGCTGGAGCAGCAGCGGCAATTGGCGGCGAAGGTGCTGGCGCCGCAGCAGGTGCTTGGGCAGGAACCTCGAGATCGCCCAGGAGCGATTCCAGCTGGGCTGCAAAGTCGTCAGCAGCCTCGCCGCTCGCGGCTGCAGGGGATCCCACAAGGGGGGCGATAGCCTTTTCTAGCTCAGGGGTTACCGCCGGCTCGGCAGCGTCGAAGAGGGCGGCCAAATCGTCCAAACGGGGAGCCGGAGCAGCTTCCAGCGCCTCTTCCTCTGGGGTCTCGGCCTCGCCAACAGGAACGGCTAAGGATTCATCCTCTGCAAACAGGCTGGCCAACTGGCTTTCCAGATCGTCCTCCGCAGGCTGGAGGGCATTTTCTTCCTCCAGTGCGGCAACCGGCGGCTCTGGCTCAGACACGGGCACTTCCGCCAGGCTGCTCGCTTGCAAAGCTTCTGTGTCCTCCAGGAAGGTGGCAAGATCCAAGGGGGGTTCTTCTTGGGGCGCTTCCCCTTCCGCAAAGAACTGGCTCAACTCATCCAGATCCACCTGGCTGTCGCTATCCATGGCCGAGAGGGATCCCCTGGCCCCCAGGCTCAGTTCTTCTGGGTCGGATTCCTGGGTGAATAGGGCATCGAGACGGTCGAAGGAGAGCTCGGGGGAAGGGGCGACTGCCTCCTCAGCCGTGGGTTGCAGGTCTGCGAAAGACTCCTCCTGGACCGGGAACAGATCCTCCAGAAGCGCCCACTCCTGGGCTTCTGCTGTGTCCCCAGCTGCTGATTGGGTCAGGGGGATGGAGTCCCCATCGGACGCCTCCTCGAGGGTCTCGCCGGCGAAGAGATCCCCTAGGCTCAGCTCGGCTCCGAAGTCTGGAATTGGCGATTCCCTCGGCTCATTGGCCATGTCGGGCGACGTGGGGAAGGGTTCGCCGATAAAGAGATCCCCCAGTTGCTCAGCTTCGGCAGCATCAGCCTCAGCGATGTCCAGGGATGGGCCAAAAGAGGGATCCAAAAATACGGAAGGTTCACTTGCTTCCGGCATCGACCAAGCCGGATCGGCTTCTGCCGCAGGGGTGGAAAAAAAGCTCTCCAGGCTGTCTTCGGCAGTATCAAAGGCAGCAGAGTCGGCGAACTCTGAGGATCCCACCTCGTCGGATCCCGACTCTGCCAGATAATCTGCTGGGATGGAAAAATCCTCCGGCTGGATATCTGCGGGAAATTCAGCCCAAAGGTCTGCTGCGATTTCCCCGTCCTCAAGGGCTTCCTGAAGGGGTGGGGACGGTTCAGCCGCCCAAGGATCGGCCTCCGGCTCACCAGCGGGAACGGCCTCCAAGTCCGGAAGCTGAGACCCTTCCTGCCGGAAAGCACTCTCTACGGGAAGTTCCTCCAGCTCAAATAGGGCCTCTACCCCGGCACTTGCGGCTTCATCTGGGACAAAGCCGGATCCCTCGCCCATTTCCGCAGCAACGCTCTGGGCAGTCGGCTCCTGTTCAGCATCCCAGGCAGGCTCAGCAGAGACAAACCCCTCTGCCCCTTCACCCACCACTTCGGCAAACAGCTCCGCCAGATCGGCCTCAGCTCTCTCCTCATCCAACCTTGGGCTCAGATCCTCAAAGGTCTGCAAGAGGGGCTCAGGAGAGGAGGGGATCAGCTCCGTTGGGAACTCTTCGATATCGGATAGCGCTTCTGCGTTGGCAAACAGCTCGTCAAAGGCTGAGGTGGCTTCTTCCTCCAGATCCAAGGGAGTGGCATAGAGCTCCGCTCCGCTAACGCGACCGAAGTCGTCCGCAACAGAGGCCAAGTCAGCTCCCTGCCCGTCCTCTTCTGGGCTTTCTGCCGGCACGGCAGCTGTCCTCCAGTCTTCCTCCCAAGCCGCTTCGGCTCGGATCCCTGGCCAACTCAGATCCAGATCCCCCTCTTCCGCGGGAGCAGATCGGTGCTCTGAATCTGTTCCCGCCAGCGGGACGGAGTCCTCAGCAGTGCCCACTTCCCATAGGGATGAGAGCTGTTCCGCCGCCAGATCTCCGCTTGCCTCTGCGCTCTCCTGCCCCGGCAACCGGTCGGCTCCGAGCTCATCTCCATCAAAAGAGGTCTCGGCGAGGGTTACCGCCTCTGGCACCGGCTCAGCTTCCCAGCTCAGATCGGGGGCAGCGCTTTCCTCCGCAGGGATCCCAGCAGCCGCAGCCCAATCCTCCGAGGCACCCTCCTCGGGTTGGGGGAACAGCGGCTCTGCCTCAGACCCCCAAGCAAGACCAAGCTCGAAGGGCTCAGGGACTTCTGGCTCTTCAGGGGCTGCCGGAACAGGGCGGAAAGCCAGCAGCTCAGCCGAGGGCTGAATGGTGTTTGCCGCTCCATTGGCCAGAGCCTGGTGGGCTTGCTTCAGATCTCGCAGCACCGGCAGGGCCAACTGCCGCAAATCCTGGCCGGGATCCGCCAAAATCTCGCCCACCAAGCGGGTCAAGTCTGTCCAGCCTCCCAGTTCCAGAGCCGAAGATTGCCCCAAATCCTGCAAAGATTGGGCCAGAGCTTGCAGGGCCGGTCGAGTGGCCGGGTCGTCAGGACGTTTGAACAGCTCCAGCATCTGGCGCAGCAGGGCCGGGATCTGCTGATGCACCACCACCTCAAGAGGATCCGGTGGGGCAGGGGGAGCGGCAGGGCGAGCCAATTGTTGCAGTTCTGAAGAAGGGGCAACCTGTTCGGCCTTGCCGTCTAGGATGAGCTGCTGTCCCTGCTTCAAATCCCGCAAGGCAACCAAAGCCAAAGTTCGCAGGTCGACATCGGGGTTGCCCAGGGCTTGCTCGAAAGTTTCCGTCAACTGTTGCCAGCCCGCCAGATGATGAACTTGTCCGATCTCCTTGAGAACGGCATTCGCCGCTGCCAAGCGCTCTCGGACATCTGGCTGATCCCGTTGTTTAAACAGCTCCAGCATCTGGCGCAACTGCTGCGGCACCACCTCCGCCATGTCCTGCTGTAGGGTGCGAACCGCCGGCGACGAGACGGGAGTTGGAGCAAGGCTGGGAACAGTGCCCTCGCCAAGAAGATTTTGAATGTGCCTTTCGGTCTCTTGAAAAACCGGCTCCAGTTCCGCCAGGGTGGTGTTGCTGACTTCTTGGGTGAGGCCGCGGGGGCTCTGCAGCTCCTCCAACAACATCGAAAGCCCATCAAAGGCCCGCAGCAGCAGGGTTTCCAGGTGCTGATCGACAGGCACTCCGCCTGGACGGGAGCGAAAGATGTTGAAAAAATCTTCCATGCGGTGGGCCGTCCGTTGGATGCTGGTGAGGCCAAGCATGGCAGCTCCCCCCTTGATGGAGTGAGCAGCTCGAAACAGCTCGTTGATCAGCTCGGGATCGCTCATGCTGTCCCGCAAGCTGAGGAGCACTTGTTCAATCGTTGCCAAGTGGTCGCGGGCTTCTTCGATGAAATAACTGAGGATCCGCTTTTGTGCTTCTTCATTCATGGCAAGAGGCCCTTCCTACAGCCCACAGGTATGCATCAGTAATAGCAGACCGGACAGATTGAGGCTCGCCTGAGCGAAGAGTCCGGCCAAAAGTCGGAACAGGGGGATCCCAGTGGCATTTGCTAAGGATCGATAACGTCTCCTGCATGGGGATCCTTGTCCCTAGAATGCCCTCAAAACAGCAGATTTGCTCATTCATCCCCAACCCGGAAGCGACCGACAGAAGTTTGCAACTCGCGGGCGATGCTCACCAACTGTTGGAGCGAAGCTGCCACCTTCTGCGCCTCCTTAGAGGTCTCGTTGGCGGTCAACTCCACCGATTGCATCACCTGCGCCACAGAGCGAGAGGTTTCCGTTTGTTGCACGGTGGCCTGAAAGATCGCCCGCACCAACTCGTCGATCCGGCGACTGACCTCGATAATCTCGTCCAGGCTGTTCTTGGCCTGCTCGGCCCGCCGCGTCCCCTCGATCACCAGTTGGGTGCCTTCTTCCATAGCCGTCATCACGTTGCCGGTTTCCGATTGAATCTGCAACACGATCTGCTCGATCTCCTTCGAGGCTTTGGCAGCTCGGTCGGCCAGTTGTCGCACCTCATCGGCCACGATGGCAAAGCCCCGTCCCGATTCCCCGGCTCGTGCCGCCTCGATGCTGGCGTTGAGGGCAAGCAGGTTGGTGCGCGAGGCAATTTGAGAGATCAAAGCCACAATTTTGGAAATTTCCTGCGAGGATTCCGCCAATCGCTTCACTTTGCGGGTGGTTTCTGCCACGGTTTCGCGAATTTCCAGGATGCCACTTACCGTGCGATCCACAGCTTCTCCACCCCGAGCGGCTGCTTCTGTGGCTTGGGCAGTCACGTTGGCCGCTTCGCGGGCGTTGCTGGCCACCTCTTGAATGGAGTCCGTCATCTCCTGAATGGAGTTGAGGGAGTTGGAAATCTCCTCCGCCTGGCGCAAGGCGTCGGCAGAGAGGCTGCGGGCAAAGTCCTCGTTCTGCAAGGCGGCATCGTTCACGGCGGCGGCGGCCCGCTTCACCTGGCTGACAATGTCTCGCAGACTGCGAATGGTCAGGTTAAAGGAGTCGGCCACAGCCCCCAGCACGTCGGCAGTCACCTCTGCCCGCACGGTCAGGTCTCCACGGGCAGCTCCTTCCACGTCGTCCAGCAGGCGAATCACCTGGCGCTGTAGGTCTTCCTTAGCTTGCCCTTGCTCGGCAGCCCGCTGGCTCAGTTCGGTGAAGTTGGCTTCAAGGGCAGCCGCCATCTGGTTAAAGCTGTCGGCCAAGCGCCCCAGCTCATCGTGGGTGTTGGCTGTGGCTCGTACTGAATAATTCCCCTGGGCCAAGGCGGCAAAGTGGCCGGCCAGCTCTTGGGCGGTGGAGCGAATTTGTTTGGCACTGCTGGCCCCGAGGATAACCCCTGCTCCTGTGCCGATCAGCCCGCCTCCAATCACCCCGGCAATCAAGCGAGCTCCCCCATTGGCCGGGATCCCAAGGCCAATCGCCAAGCCGGCAGCCAAACTCACAGCTCCTTGGATAAGCGCTATGGCCAATTGCCGATCCCCAATCGGTCGGTTGGCGATCCCAGCAGAGGTTCTTGCCCCTTGTTCACCTACACTGGGAATAGGGAGGGAGGCCGTGGGCAGCAGAACTTGGGCCGCTCCGCTGCCGGTCTCCGCCATTGGGCTCATCCCCCCAATCGCCCCCTCATCTGGGCGGAAGGCACCCACCGGCTCACCGCCATCCATGCCGGCAAGTTCGCGATCCAGGCTGTCTAGCTCGTCAAGCTCGAAGAGGGCAGAGCCGGGACTGGCAGTATCTTCATCGGGGGCAGGGATCGGCTCACTCATGGGGGCAGCCAATTCGGTCGGCAGGCTTTCTTCCAGGGATCCCCCTTCCTCTTCCTCAAGACCGGGCAGGGAGAAGCCCATCTCATCGGGAAAATCGGCATCGCCGGCCAACTGCGTAATGGAGTCGGAGTCGCCTTCTAGGGCTTCCAGATGCTCTCGATCGAACTCGTTGAGGAAGGCAAAGTCATCTTCGACCACCGGATCGGTTTGAGGCCCGCCCTCTTCCGAGCCTACCCGTCGCGAGGTGGCCGGTGGTGTTACCCGAGAATGGGTCGGCATCGGGTGAGATAAACCCAGCGGATCAGCCTCCGGCATTTGCAGCCCGGTCTCCAAGGGATCCCTGAATCTCTCTTCCCCCATGAAATCGCTGCCAAGGCTGTCTGCCTCCAGTGGAAAGGGATTCTGAGCAAAGGGATCCGCCTCCTCTTCCCCCATCTCCTCGAACTGCAAGAAGGGATCGGGAGCAGAGAAAGCCTCTTCCGAAAAGGCATCCGACCCAGGTGCAAACTCATCTGGAGAGCGAAACTCGTCCGCTTCTGGGGAATCGGGAAGATCCGCCAGCTCCGGCGCCATTTGCAACAGCTCTTCTAGACCCTTCCGGGCCGACTCCAGCTCATCGGGATCACTGGCTGTTTGTAAAATGGTGTTGTAGGTTTGGCGAGCTTCCAACAACTGCCCAGCTTGTTTTTGTGCCAAAGCCAGCAGCAGCTTGACAGCAGTATCTTGCGGTTCAGCAGCGGCCACTTGGTTGAACAACCGCACCGCCCGGACGTAGTCTCCCTGCCAAAAGGCGGCCATCGCATCGGTGTAGTCTCTCTGACTGTTCGCGCTCGGAACCATGGATCCTCCCTTCACTGCTTGCCTACCTCTGTTCACGCGTCAACACAGATGCAAACGGAACGCCCCCAACACCTCAAAACCCCATGGATGCAGGCTATCCCCCCTTTTCCACATTCAGTCAAGCAAGAGTGGGCCTTTCTGCCGCCGTCTCAGGGCTTACCCTCAACAGCCTCGACACGCATCGGTAGGGGATAGATTTGGTCCAACTTTCCCCATTGTGGCTGGAGTTAGCTTGGATCTTTGATAGGAACTATACACTTTCCTCCCGCTGAGCTCCCAGGGGGCCGTCTGTCAACCCCAACGATTGGATCGCAGGATGGCCGACTGATCCAGCAATGGCAAGCGCGATCCCGTTCCGGGCACCACCCATTCCCCTCGCAAAAAAGGAGCCATGGACTCAGGAGCCGTGAGGGCAGGCCGCACCAATTCAGTCTTCAGCCACTCCATGCCTACAATTAAATCCACAGCCAAGCCCATGAGCAAATCCTGTTGATCCATCACGGCCACCACAGGAATCTCGGCTCGGTCGATGTTCAGGGGCGGGCTGATCCCCAAAAATTGCCCCAGGTCTGCAACCCAGATGATCTCGCCCCGCAAATTCAGCGTGCCCAGCAAAACTGGGTCCACATTGGGCATGGGGGTGATTTTCTCTGGGCCAATGCTCATCACCTCCACAACCGATACCGCTGGCAGCGCAAATTCCTCCCCGGTGGCAATCTTGAACTTTAGGAATAGCTCACCTTCGGGAGCCTTCATCTCCCGCAACTCTTGGGTCTCATCCCCCATCAATAAATCCAGATCCCCCAGCATGATGCTCCCCCGCATGGATAGTCTTGTGGACTGTTGATCCCGCCCCCCTCCCTGCTTAAAACGCAGAGTCGTTCTCAGGACCTACCGAAAGGCGTGGAAGCAGAAGGGGCAGCTCTCAGCCTCTCAGTAATTGCTTAATCGTACCCACCAGTTCCTGGGGCTGGAAAGGCTTAGCAATGTAGGCATCCGCTCCCTGGCGGATCCCCCAGTAGCGGTCAAATTCTTCGCCCTTGGAAGAACACATGACGATGGGCGTTTTTTGGGTGAGAGGGTCGGCCTTGAGAAGACGGCACACCTCATAGCCGTTCATGCGCGGCATGACGATGTCCAGCACGATCAGGTCGGGTTTGTTTTGCTTCACCGCCTCTACGGCCTCCACCCCGTCTTCCACAGTCATCACCTCGAAGCCGTTTTCCTGCAGCAGCTTGCTGATCATCTCCCGCTGGGATTGGCTATCTTCCACCACCAAAACGCGACTCATTTCCGATTCATCTCCCGCAATTGATGTTTGATGGTCGCCAGGAGCTCTTGGGGCTTAAAGGGCTTGGTTACATAGGCATCCGCCTGGTTGCGCCTGGCCCACTCGATATCAAAGGTCTGGTCTTTGGTGGAACACATGACGATGCGAATGTGTTTGGTACTTTCATCCCCCTTCACTTCCCGGCATACCTCGTAGCCGTTCATGCGCGGCATGACAATATCCAGCACCACCACATCAGGCTTCTGCTGGCGAATGCACTCCATTGCCTCTACGCCGTCTGTTGCTGTGGAGACTTCCAAACCGTTCTCGGAAAGCAAGCTGGAAATGGTCTCCAGGTAGGTACGGTTGTCATCCACCACCAGCACTTTGCTCATCGCCGTCTTGCTCCTTTTGCACTCCCGCGCAACCGTCGGGCTGCTTTGACTGAGATTTCGCCTTCTAACCTCACCCGGCTCCATGGCTCCAAGTCGGCCATGCTACCCCTATTGTTTCGGTGAGGCCACTCTTCTGTCCAGTACCCCGCCCACAGTCCTCTGTGCCAACATTTTGGCTACCCCAACGCCTATTCGCCACCGCCCCGTTTGGGGGGAGGGCCCACGTAGGATTCGACAATGGTCAACAACTCCTTTTCCGCAAAGGGTTTGCTCAAAAATTCGTTCGCTCCGGCCATGCGGGCCTTAATCCGGTCGGTAAAACCATCCTTGCCGGTCAGCATAATCATGGGGGTTTCGCGGAACTGGCTGGATTTGCGCAACATGGCGCACAGCTCATACCCATCCAACTTGGGCATGGCCACATCACAGAGGATCATATCTGGGTTGAGGAGAAACACCTGTCCCAAGGCTTTGAGAGGATTGCCGATGGTGGTGACCTGGTAGCCCTCGTTTTGCAGGATGAACTCTACGGTTTTTTGGATGGCCATGGAGTCGTCGATGCAAAGGATGTGGCTGGGCTTATCGCTGGGTTTGAGGGGACGGCTGGGCTTGGGCTCCGCGATCAAGACGGGCTCGGACAGTTGAATGGCCCCTTGGCGGACGTAGGGATAGATGGCCTTGGCCACCGCCAGGGTGTCTCGACCCAGGTAGCGACCCATCTGGCGAATGCTGGTTTTGCCGTCTGACCACTCGCTCAGGGCTTTGAAGACGGGGGCGGGCAGGTTTTGCTGGAGCGGCAGGGGGTTGACGATGGTGGGAGCTTGGTTGGGAGCTTGGATGTAGGGGTGCAGCTTTTTCCACTCCTGCACTTGGGCTACGATCTCGGTGAGCAGGGGGGTAACGGGGAAGGTGGTCAATTGGGGGGCCAGGGGGGATCCAGCCTCGAAAATGAAGGAGCCGTGGTGGAGGCTAAGCAGGTCGAAGAGGACTTCCCGCACCATGCCCAGCAGGATTTGCTTGCCCTGGTTGGGGTTGAGCTTGTGGCTTTCCAGCAAAGACCAGAGGCGGTTGTATTCGGGGGCGTTGACCGCGGCTTTGTGGGGAATTTGAATTTCCTCCAGGGCGGCTTCCAGCTTGAAGCGGTGCAGATAGTCTCTGAGGCGGGCAATGTTCCCTTCCGTTTCAGAGGCGTAGATAATCCGCCCATTCAGGAAGAAGACAAACCAGTAGACAGAGGGGCTGGCCTCTACAAAAAGCTCACCGGTGCGCTGGCCCAGCTCGATGAGCTGAAGGATGCTGCGGATATCGATCTCTTGTAGTTTTCCTTGCATGGGATCCCTGCCTGCAGTCCAGCAAGATACGTCCATTATGACGCTAGTCTTTAACCGTTGCTGCCCCGCCGGTAAGGCCATTTTCGGGAAGAGGGTTAAAGTTTAAAAAAGTTGGGGTTTGACTTGGGCCGAGCGCCTGCATTCCCCGAGGTATCTCTGGACTCCAGCAGACCCTCCCAATTAGAGCAGAATGGAGAGAACTGCCACCAGTAAACCTGTTCTTTGAGTAACCTATGCTGCCAATTCTCACCTCTTGGGTGCTTGGCCCACTGTTGGCGCTCTACACCCTCCTGTTTGTGCTGCGCATCTTTCTGTCGTGGTATCCGCAACTGGATACTTCTCGGTTGCCCTACTCGTTGGTGGTCGGCCTGACGGAGTTTCTGTTGCGCCCGACCCGTCGCCTGATCCCGCCTCTGGGAGGTGTGGACATGGCCCCTGTGGTTTGGGTGGGCCTGGTTACCCTGTTGCGGGAGGTGTTGCTGGGGCAGCAGGGGCTGCTGACAATGGCCCTGCACTGAGAGCGTTTTTGCCAACCATCTCTCATCGACTCTGCAAAATTGGGATCCGCTCGCCGAGGCTCTGGAAAGGCTGGCCCTCGGCGCCTTCTCGGAGCTCCTCCTGTCTCTGTCGCAGTTGCCGGATCAGCTCCGGCACCACCTGGTAGAGATCCCCGACAATGCCGTAGTGGGCAAATTTGAAGATAGGAGCGGCGCTGTCTTTGTTGATGGCAATGATCGTCTGGGATTTGTCCATGCCCACGCGATGTTGAATGGCCCCAGAAATGCCGCAGGCGATGTAGAGCTGGGGGCGGACGGTCTTGCCGGTTTGGCCCACCTGGTGGGCATAGGGGATCCACCCAGAATCCACGGCCTTGCGGGAGGAGCCGACAGCGCTGTTGGGAAAACAAGCGGCCAACTCCCTCAACAGCTCAAATCCCTCTGGGGATCCCAGCCCGTAGCCGCCGGAAACAATTACCTTGGCGCGGGTGAGATCCACCGCCTGGGACAGGTTGCGCACCGTTTCCACAATCTGCAGGCGCAGATCGCCGGGATCCAAGTTGACCGGCACCGGGATCACTTCCCCCTGGCGGGATCCATCCCAGGGCAGAGGCACCATCACCCCTGGGCGCACCGTGGCCATTTGCGGGTTTTTCCACGGGCCGAGGATGCGGGCCTTGAGAGATTCGCCAAAGCTGGGCCGGATGGCATAAAGGCAGTCGGGGAAGAAGCCGGACTTGCTGGGATCTTTGCTGTTGGTGTACTCGAAGGGGCCAATGTCCAGCTCGGTGCAGTCAGCGGTCAGGCCGGTCTCCAGGTGGGCGGCCAAGCGGGGGGCCAGATCTCGCCCGGTGGTGGTGGATCCCAGCAGGATGGTGTGGGGTGGTTGGGGCCAGCTTTTGATCAAGTCTGTGATCACCCGGCGGTAGGGCAGGGTGCGGTATTCGGCCAACTCGGGGTGATCGGCGATGAAGACTTGATCTGCCCCGTGGCCGATCAGAATTGGGGGCAAGTGGGCAATGTTGTATCCAAGCACAAGAGCGCTCAAGGTGGCTCCCAGCTTATCGGCCAGCCGCCGCCCGGCCCCCAACAACTCTAAGCCAATGGGCTGCAGTTCCCCGTTCACCTGCTCGGCGAAGACCACTATCCGCTTGCGATCCATAAAACTGTGACTCCTAGGTTGAGATCGGGATTGAATCGGGTTGGGGTTGCGACGAGGTCAGCAGAGTCCTTCTGGGTCAACTTTTCACCGCAGCCAGCTGGCCTGGGGTCGATGATCAGACAGTGATGATTGAGGGGCGATGGGGGGCCGGTGGGGCGCAAGATGTAAAGATCTAGGAGGTTGCGGCGTAGCGGGAGAGGTCAACGGCCTGGGTCAGTTGGTTGACCAGTTGGGGGACGGATTGTCCCTGAAAGACCTGACAGTTGCCGCCAATTTCCCCCACTTTTTCGGTGGCAGCCACGATGGTTGGGGATCCCTTGAGACCGCAGCGCTCCGGGTCTGCCCCCACATCGTCCAAGTTGAGGATCTGGATCGCCTCGGCCCGTGCCGCCTCATCCCGCATTAGCCGCTGCACCCGCTGCACACCCCGTAGAGTGGGGTAGGCCAAACGCCGAGCGGAATTGGCCACCGTAATCAAAACCGGCAGGGGCACCATTACGATTTGGGATCCCCCTTCAATGGCCCGCCGCGCCACCAGGATCCCATCCCGAATCTCGAAGGCTTCGCAATAGGTGACCTGAGGGATCCCCAACCGCTCCGCCAACTGCGGCCCCACCTGGGCCGTATCGCCGTCGGTGGTCTGGAGCCCGCAGAAGATCACATCGGGCCGGCCAGCATAGCGAACCGTCTGGGCCAGAGTATAGGCAGTGGCTAGGGTATCGGAAGCGGCCAAGCGGCGGTCGGTCATCAAAATACCCCGATCCACCCCGTGGGCAATGGCCTCGTAGAGCACCTCAATGGCCGGGGGTGGCCCCATTGTAATTGCCGTTACTCTCGCCCCGTGTTGCCGTTTGGTTTGCAGAGCTGCTTCCAGTGCATAGCGATCAAAAGGGTTTAACATCCGCTTGGCCTTGGCGCGATCGATCGTGCCGTCACTGTTGATGCCGGCCTTGGCGTTTTGATCGGGAACTTGCTTAATCAGAACAAAAGTTTCCAAGGGCCTAAACTCCCTAGTGATCCCCTCCAGGTTAAAAGGGATCCCTGAGCACCACAAACTTATTCAGCTTTTTTTCGGGATCGGAAAAGCCACCCCGGCATTAAGCCCTCATAAGCTGCCTTTCCCAGCACATTGGTTTCCCAAGTTTAAGTAACCTTAAACAAAGTTTGAGATATTTCCTCACTGCTCTGGGTCGCTTGCGGTTCTCCCCTCAAGAGAAATTTGGGCTCCCTCCTGTGAACAGGACAAGCTTTGGGAATATCTCGCTTGGATGACAGAGCCAATCGCGACAGCGGGCCGTAGGCCTTTGAGCTACGTCTCTCACCGGTCATCGAGAAAAGTTGACCAGCTGGCAGGAAGGGCTAGCTGTCTGCAAAAGTCAACAGACAGAGGCCTCAAAGTTGGTACCGGATCATCCAGATCAGCCGATCATCCGCTCGGATTTTGGGGGAAGCAGGCTGTTGTCAAACACTTTCTTCAAAGGGGGCTTGCTAGACAAGCCAAAGCCATCCACCACCTGAGCAATTGAGGTTTCCATACGCGCGGGCACCACATCCCCCAAGCCAATTTCTCGCACCTCATCGGTAACAAACAGGCGCGGCATTGCCAGGGTAAGGCGCAATTTCTCAATTGCCGTATCCAGCACTTGTCCGTCGGCCTTGGCTTTGTCCAGAAGGGCCAACATATTGCCATCGGTATCACGAATAGTGTCTTGCCAACCCTTAACATACGCCCGCAAAAAAGCTTTGAGCTGCTCCGGTTTTTCCTGCAGCAATTGCACACGAGTGATGAGCGCATTGCCGTACAGCTCAAGGCCATAGTCGTTGTAAAGGAAAGCCGTGATGTCCTCCAAGCTGACGCCGCCCCGCACCAGATTGGGCATGGCTGAGGTCATAAAGCCGCTGATGGCATCCACCCGACCTTGGATGAGGAAAGGTTCGCGCAACTGCGGCTCCATAGTTACCCACTCCACCGAGCCCGGATCGATGCCGACTTGCTTGGCAAAGACCGGCCAGAGCCGACGCGGCGCATCCCCTGCCGGTGCTCCTAGCTTCTTGCCCGCCAGTTGGGCCGGCTCCCCAATGCCCTTATCTTTCAAGGTGTAGATGCCAAAGGGAGAGCGATTGAAGTGGACATAGATCGCTACCAAGGGCACGTCCGGATTTTTGGCATTGAACTCGATCATGGAGTAGGGATCCCCTTCCCCCAGGTCGTACTGGCCAGCGGCAATCTTGGTGATGGAATCGGCGGAGCCATAGCCGCGCTCGTAGGTGACCTCCAGCCCCTCTTCGGCGAAGTAGCCCTTCAAGATCGCCGTTACAAGGGGGGTATCCATCGAAGAGGGCAACCAAGAGAGGGTAAACTTCAGGGGCGTCAGTCCCTGGGAAACCAGAAGCGGCCCGCGGCTCTGAGCCCTCGCCTTTAGCCCTCCAACGGCAACCCAAGAGGCAGCCGCAGCAGCAGATTGAAGGAATTGACGACGCGACGATTTCGGGATGGACATACTAGTAAACTCCACAGCAGCTGTCTCAGCAGAAATCCGCAAGCGGGAAGGCGAGCATTACCGCCAAACAACTTAGCAAAGCAGAGTTAAACTTTTGTATTCGGTGATACTTTGTACCCAAAAGCTTGGCCTAAAGCTCTGTCCCGTCAATTTGTCAGAGCCATCTTCGCAAAGCAGGCGAGCAAAAGCAAAGTTTGGCTGGAGGAGCATCTATTCTTTTGTCAGATTTTGTCAGAGCCGGTTGGCTGTCGATATGATGATGCTTTTACTGCCCCAGGCATCCCTGGAACCTCTCTCGACGTCTGCCGACACGAACAGCCATGGCCACTCAACCCGTATCCACCTCGCTGATTCGGTTTCTCACCGCCGCCGTAGCCGAGAGCATTCGACGGGCCTCAGAGGCGGGGCAACTGGGATCCCTGGCCCCCCAGCAAGCCACAGCGATTGCCCCCGTGATCCAGATCCCCAGCGACCCTCGCTACGGCGATTACGCCTGTCCCACCCCCCTGGGCATGGCCAAGCTCTGCCGCCTAGCACCGGCCCAGATCGCCCAAACCCTGCAAAAACACTTGGATCTGCCGGACATCGAAACTCAGGTGGCGGGAGGAGGGTATCTCAACTTCCGGCTGGGGGATCCCTTTTTGGCCGAGCGCCTGCAGGAGCTGCTGCATCTGGGAGAACACTTCGGCAAAACAGCCACCCCCCATCCCGAGCGCATTCTGCTGGAGTTTGTCTCCGCCAACCCGACGGGGCCTTTGCACGTCGGCCATGGGCGCTGGGCTGCCGTTGGCTCTACGTTGGCCAACTTGCTGCACTGGACGGGCCACCAGGTGGAGCGGGAGTTTTACATCAACGATGCCGGCAACCAGATGCGGCTCTTGGGCCAGTCTCTGGAGGTGCGGGTGCGGCAACTGCAGGGGGAAGAGGTGGCTCTGCCCGAAGATGCCTACCATGGCAGTTACTTGGTCGATATTGCCCGGCGGCTGTTGGGTCAGGTCAAGGCCGGGATCCGCCCTCTGCCCACCACCCTAGAGGAGTACACCGATTTTGCCTATGGGGAAATGCTGGCCTGGCAAAAGCAGACCCTGCAACAACTACGCACCGAGTTTGATCACTGGTTTAGCGAGCGCCGCCTGCACACCCCCGATCCCCAGACAGGCCTGAGCGCCATCCAGCAAGCTTTGCAGGAGCTGCAAGAGCGCGGCTTTCTCTACAAAGCCAAAGCGCCGCGGGGTGAGGATCCCAAGCCAGGGGCCGAAGAGGCCGTCTATTTCAAAACCCAAGAATTTGGCGACGACAAGGATCGGGTGGTGCAAAAGGCCGATGGTTCGTTCACTTATCTAGCCGCCGATATTGCCTACCACCGGGATAAAGTGCAGCGGGGATATCACCGGCTGATCAACATTCTTGGCTCGGATCACCATGGCTATATCGGCCGCTTAAAGGCGGCGGTGGGTGCCTTCAGCCCAGATGTCAAGCTGGAAATCTTGATTGGACAATTTGTCAAATTGTTCAAAACCGACCCGCAAACCGGTGAGAAAACCGAAGTGCGCATGTCCAAGCGCACCGGCAACTTTGTCTCACTCAATGACCTGATCGAAGATCCAGAAATTGGCGTGGGGGTCGATGCAGCCCGCTGGTTTTTGCTTAGCAGCAGCATGGACAGCCCCATCAACTTCGATTTGGATTTGGCCGTCAAGCAAACTTTCGATAACCCGGTCGTGTATGTTCACTACAGCCATGCCCGCTGTTGCACTCTGCTGCGGCGGCTACAGGAAGAAGAAAAGGTTGAACTGACCAACAAAGTCCCTTTGACGGAGCAACAAAAACTGCCCTACAAAGAGCCAGAAGAGCGGGCCCTGCTGCTGCGCTTGTTGGCCTTGCCGGATGAGCTGATCGCCGCTGCCGAAGAGCGCGCTCCCCACAAGATCATCCGCTATGCAGAAGCCATCGCCGCCGATTTCAACAAGTTTTACGACAACTGCCGTATTTTGCCGCTCTTGAAAGAGGATCCCCTTTTGGCCCAAGCCCGCATCCAATTGGTGCAGGCCACGCAGCAGGTTTTGTTTAACGTCCTCACCGGCATTCTCGGCCTGAGCGCGCCGGAGTCTATGTGATTTACGAAGGAGTGCCGTAAGGCCCCCAGCTCACGCTCTGGGCGGAAGCCAGCTATAGCGGTCGCGAGTAGGTCAATTGCAATAAACCGTTCCACAACGCATAGTCATTTAT
>NZ_JANSHV010000045.1:0-20172 GCF_047461775.1 Synechococcus sp. R6-5 | reverse complement strand
GCGCTCGTCCTACGGACAGAGCGCGGGCTTCCCTTGGCGTCAGCGGGATGGAGTCTTTACCTCGCGGTTGGGTATTCCTACCCCACGCCACTTGTCTAGGTCTACGACCCCCGACAGAACAACTGGACAGGTGGTTTCCCTTCCCCAGCATTCCTGGGTACTAAAAAGATAATGGTATAGCATGCAGGGATCCATGTATCCCGACGCTGACCCTGCGGGTAGAGCGCGGGGCTTGTTGCCCCCGCACCCCCGTTGGTTAAACATTAGGTTGCCCAGGAAAGGGATCCCAGCGGCACTCACGTTGTATTATTGGCTACTTCAGCCGGCAGGTCGAGCCTCTTTTGGGGAATCGGGCTAGATTGGATCCCACTGTTGATTTCTGCTGTCCACTTCTAGGGTTCTGGCGGCATGAGTTCTCCGGCCATCCAGTGGTATCCCGGCCATATTGCCAAGGCAATTGGCCAGTTGCGGGAAGAGTTGCAGCGGGTGGATGCAGTCATCGAGGTGTTGGATGCGCGGATCCCGTTGGCCAGCCGTCATCCTGAGCTGGGCCGGTGGCTGGGGGAAAAACCTCGCCTCCTGGCTCTGAACAGGGCGGACTGCATTGAGGCTGGGGATCTGAAAGCTTGGCAGGAGTATTTTTTACGGCAAGGGATCCCTGTCTATCCCACCAATGGCCGCTCAGGAGAAGGGGTGAATCGCCTCAAGCAGGCGGTCTTGCAACTGGGGCAATCGGTCAATATGCGGCGTCAACAGCGGGGCATGCGACCGCGGGCCGTTCGGGCGGTGGTGGTGGGCTTTCCCAATGTGGGCAAATCTGCTTTGCTGAATCGACTGTTGGGGCGGCGGGCAGCTGAGAGCGCAGCACGTCCTGGGGTGACGCGGCAACTGCGGTGGGTGCGGCTGGGGGGAGAGTTGGATCTGTTGGACTCGCCGGGCATCCTACCGCCCTCTCTGCCGGATCAACAGGCGGCTTCTCTGTTGGCCATCTGCGATGACATCGGCGAAGCGGCCTACGATCCCGAACGGGTGGCGGCCCACTTTTTGGATCAAGTGCTGAGGGTGCAGCCCCAAGCCGGATCTCTCTTGCAAAAGCGCTACGGTTGGCCGGATCCGATCCCTCCCGGTGGTGCCGCAGTGCAGGAGTTGGCCGAGCGGCGGTATCAAGGGGATCCTCAACGGGCAGCACGGCAAGTTCTCAACGACTACCGCAAGGGCTTGCTGGGGCCGCTGGCCTTGGAACTCCCTCCCAAGGCTTGAGCCCCTTAGAAGAAATCACGAAAGAAAGTCACGTTGTTGCTATGCCCACGGCAGGGAAACCGCTGCTGTGGGGCGTTGACTTTTCCCGAAACTGTCTACACTTGTCCCCAACCGGGATCCAGCCTCTGTTTCCAAGGCCGATACACCTTGAAGTAGACAACGGAACCCACTTGTCTGGCCAAGGCTTTGATGCAAGTGTCTCCACCCATACAGCGCTGGCAAACGGGATGGTTCACCTGCAGACGATTGAACCCCCGCCGCAGCGCACAGGCCGGTTGGCCCCGCAAAATCTCGGCCAGGGATCCCCCCAGCGTCACTTGCCCCAGCGGGATTTGCCCTTCATAGTCCTTGCAACAGGGCACCACCGTGCCGTCGTAGAGGATCCCCGCCTGACCGGAAGCGCCATTGCAGTATCCCCAGCGAGCTGGGATTACCCGGTCTGTCTCCACGTTGCCCCAACTGTCCAAGGGAAACGTTTCCAAAACCAAGCGGGGATGGATGCGGATCTGCTGCCAGCGGCCCGGTCGGTAAGTAGCAATCTGGGCTTCTACCCAATCGAGAGCCGGTGCATCCGGGATCCCTTGCAAAGCTCGTCTGGCCCAAGCCGAGAGCTGAGCGCGCATCTGCTGTGCAGAATCGATCACCGAA
This sequence comes from Synechococcus sp. R6-5, assembly GCF_047461775.1. Classification (NCBI taxonomy): domain Bacteria; kingdom Bacillati; phylum Cyanobacteriota; class Cyanophyceae; order Synechococcales; family Synechococcaceae; genus Synechococcus; species Synechococcus sp. R6-5. Next base: position 18,264 of record NZ_JANSHV010000045.1, on the reverse strand, counting down.
AGAGCCTTATGCGGCACCAAAAACGGGTGGGGGCTAGTATCCAGGAATTTGAGATGCACCTGCGTAGGGCTGGAGGAGCGCAAGTGCACCTGCAGAAATTGGGTAATCCCAGCAAAGTAGCGCTCCGGCGTGAGGCGGGGAGGTGCTCCGCGAATGCTGAAGGTGACTGGATCGGGAGTTTGCAGGGAAATGGTTAGCTTAGCAAAGGGGCTGCGGTTCAGCTTTTCAATGTGCTCCGGCCAGAGGGCAAAGGTGCTGCCGTTGCTGGTCAGGTGCAGGCGAAGGCCAAGCTCAGCGGCCCTGCGAATACCCTCGAAAAGGTATGGGTAGAGCAGCGGCTCCCCCATCAGGTGAAAAGCCATCACGCGGGCCAGCCCTGTTGCCGCTACTTCCTCCAAAATCTGCTCCAGCAGAGCGGGCTCCATGTGCCCCCGCCGCCGTTGCATGATCCCATCTGGACAAAACTCGCACTTAAAGTTGCAAACGTTGGTCACCTCTATGTGCAGGCGTTCCAGTTGGGGAATAACAGCAGACATTAACAGCAGACATAGAGAGGGCCGGAACAAGTCGAGGGCAAATAGCGGATCCCCCACAAGCGCTAGGTAGTGATACGCTGTTTATCAGGTTAGATCCGGAGCGGAGCCATCGCAATGCTGAAATGCACCACTCGCCACGTCCACATTTTTGCCGGTGAAGTTACTGCAGACAACAACTTCGTGCCCCGCGACGACCTGTTTACCCTCGATGTGGATCCGGACAACGAGCTGGTCTGGACTGATGCTGCCCTGCAAAAGGTCTATGCCCGTTTCGAAGAGTTGGTGGAAGAATACCGGGGGCGAGACTTGACCGAGTACAATATCCGCCGCATTGGGTCTGACCTGGAACATTTCATCCGCTCCCTGCTCAAGCAAGGGGAGATCGCCTATAACCTGCAGGGGCGTGCCCCCAACTTCAGCATGGGCTTTCCCCAGATCCCTGCTGAAGAAATTGTCGGCCAATACATCCCCAAGGGCTAGCTCTTTGCCGGTTCTGGACAGAGTTTTTGATTGTTCTGCATCTAAGGCTTTTACCCATCTGATTGTCGGAGCGTTTCCCCATGTCTGGAGAACCCACCCCCGAGGCCGCTGCTGCCGAGAAACCCGCTGAAGCTGCCAAGCCTGCTGCTGAGGATTCCCCCAAAGCCGCTGCGAAAAAAGTTGCTAAGGAAGAAAAGCCCTTCGAGCAACAGATCACGGAAGAGGTGATCCCGGCAGCCATTGCGGCTTTTCAAAAGCGCGGAGTCAGCGATCTGGAGCTGCGCCTGGAAGGCAAGACGCTGGTCGGCGCGTTTGCAGGAGGCAAGAAGCAATTTAGCGTGCTGTTTGCTGAGGGATCCTTGAATGGCCGCAAGTTCTTCCGCTGTACCACCGAAGGATCCCCGGCCAGCACCATCGAGTCTTTTATGATCGACGAGCGGCGCGTGGATGTCAACCTATTCGTGTTTTATTTGGTGCAGCGCCTTTACGCTCAGCAGTGGTATTGAGTTCGCGTGACCTTGAAGGATCCCTGCCTGAGGAACGGTGCTCATGGATCCCATGTGAAAAACGTTCTGGTTTGGCAAAGCCGGGATCCATCCGGCCCCGTTCTCTGGCATGCCTAGATCCTAAACAGGGTACTTCGGTTGCTGCTTTCTCGGAAGATGAGCTGCACACTCGGATCGAAGAACGGTGCCCATATGCCGGGGTCAACCGTTCATAGCCGTTTCAGGTTAGGGTAAGACGCCTGGGCTATTGAGAAAAGGCTTCTGGCCTTGTGCATTATCGCTCCGCAACGCTGACGCGACCAACGTTTTGAGTGGGGGTGCAGGGCCCTAGTTTGAATCAAATGACCCTAATTCCGTAGAGAGCTGCTCCCGTAGATCAGGTTCCTGAGCAAATGGCGCCGCTTGAGCCTGAACCCAGTCTGCCTAGAGGTTATCTAAAGTGAGGATCCCTAATTGTGGGGATCCCTTGCCATTGGGAGGGATGTTCTGTCGAGGCCAAAAAGATTATCGTTTGTAAAGAAAGCTAAGGCGGTGCTACGGGAGGTCTCGAAATGTACATCGTGCAGATTGCGTCTGAATGCGCCCCGGTTATCAAGGCGGGGGGACTGGGGGATGTGGTGTACGGCCTCAGCCGCGAGCTGGAGGTGCGGGGCCACTGTGTCGAGCTGGTTTTGCCCAAGTACGACACGATGCGCTACGACCAGATCTGGGGTTTGCACGACGCCTATCGCGATCTCTGGGTGCCCTGGTACGGGGGAGCCATTCACTGCTCGGTGTACTGCGGCTGGGTGCATGGCCGCCTTTGCTTTTTTATTGAGCCCCACTCGGGCGATAACTTCTTCAATCGCGGGTGTTATTACGGCTGCCCGGATGACAACATGCGTTTTGCTTTTTTCAGCAAGGCGGCTCTAGAGTTTCTCCTACAAAGCAACAAGCGCCCCGACATCATCCATTGCCACGACTGGCAGACAGGGTTGGTACCGGTGCTGCTGTTTGAGATCTACAAGTACCACGGCATGGGAAACCAGCGGGTGTGCTACACCATTCACAACTTCAAACACCAAGGCTTTGGCGGCCCAGAGATTCTTTGGGCTACCGGCCTCAACCGCGAACCCTACTACTTCCACTACGACCGTTTGCGCGATAACTTCAACCCCTTTTCTCTCAACTTTATGAAGGGGGGAATTGTTTTTTCCAACTTTGTCACTACGGTCTCTCCCAATCACGCGCTGGAGGTGCAATTTGGCGACTACGGCTATGGACTTGGCCATACCCTCTACTTGCACCGGCACAAGTTTCGCGGCGTTTTGAATGGCATCGATTACGACATTTGGAACCCGGAGATCGACCGCTTTATCCCCGTGCGCTACACTGCTCAAACGCTGGAAAATAAAGCTAAAAACAAAAAAGCTCTGCGGGATCGGCTGCTACTGCAGGATGTTGACAAGCCTATCGTGGCCTATATCGGGCGATTGGACGAGCAAAAGGGCGTGCATTTGGTGCATCATGCCATCTACCGCTCCCTGTTCAAAAATGCCCAATTTGTTCTGCTGGGATCCGCTACGGAGCGAGGGATCGGCGCTTGGTTTGCCCACGAGAAAAGCTACCTCAACAACAACCCCGATGTTCACATTGAGTTGGGCTTTAACGAAGAACTTTCCCACCTTATCTATGCGGGGGCAGACATCATCGTAGTGCCCAGCCACTACGAACCCTGTGGACTCACCCAGATGATTGGCTTGAAGTATGGCACAGTTCCGGTGGTGAGAGGAGTGGGTGGCCTGGTGGATACCGTCTTCGACCGCGACTACGATCCCCACAAATTGCCCGAGCAACGCAACGGCTACGTCTTTTATCACACAGATCCAGCTGCTTTGGAGTCGGCTCTGGATCGGGCCATCGACCTTTGGTACACCGCTCCTGACCAGTTCCGTCAACTGCAGATTCAAGGCATGAGCTACGACTACTCCTGGAACTATCCCGGCAAGGAGTATCTGGAGATCTACGACTTCATTCGTCACCGCTGAGCCCAACAGCGATCCCCAGCGATCCCAGCTCTTGACCCCGCGGATGAAATGCTGGACGATAGGTAGCAATTGGGGGCTTAACCTTCTCTACAGATTTGCTGCTGAAGAAGGTGGGCTCGCCCCGTTATTTTTTCCCACCTAAGGATCCCTGGCCGCTATGGGTTATCTCGCTTTGGTACTCCACGCGCACCTGCCGTTTGTGCGCCACCCTGAGCAAGACTTTGTGCTGGAGGAAGAATGGCTCTACGAAGCCATCACGGAGACCTATGTGCCGCTGCTGCACATGTTCGAGGGGCTACAGCGAGATGGCATCGACTTTCGCTTCACCATGTCCCTGACGCCGCCCTTGGTGTCGATGCTGCGGGATCCCTTGCTGCAGGAGCGCTACGACCACTACCTAACCAAATTGGAAGAGCTGGCCCAGCTGGAGTACGACAAAAACGCCACCAACGGCCACATTCGCTACCTGGCGGAGCACTACATCAAGCAGTTTGCCATGGTGCGGGATCTCTGGGAGCGCTACGACCGGGATCTGGTGCGAGCTTTTAAGCAGTTTCAAGACAGCGGCAACCTGGAGATCATCACCTGTGGGGCTACCCACGGCTACCTGCCCTTGATGCAGATGTACCCGCAGGCAGTCTGGGCGCAGTTGATTGTAGCTTGTGAGCACTACAACGAGCACTTTGGCCAATGGCCGCGGGGGATCTGGCTGCCGGAATGCGCCTACTACCAAGGGCTGGAGCGGATGATTGCCGATGCCGGCCTGCGCTACATGATCACCGACGCCCATGGTCTTCTCTACGCCAAGCCCCGGCCTCGTTACGGCATGTACGCCCCTATTTTTACCGAGACCGGCGTCGCCGTTTTCGGGCGGGATCACGAGTCTTCGCAGCAGGTGTGGTCGGCAGAGGTGGGCTATCCAGGGGATCCGGTTTACCGCGAGTTCTACAAAGACCTAGGGTATGAGGCCGACTACGAGTACATCAAGCCTTACATCATGCCCAACGGCCAGCGGAAAAACACCGGCATCAAGTACCACCGCATCACCGGGCGCAACCTGGACCTGGGGCAAAAGCAGCTTTACGACCCCTATTGGGCGCGGGAGAAAGCGGCAGAGCATGCGGGCAACTTTATGTTCAACCGCCAGCGGCAAATCGAATATTTGTACAGCGTCATGGGCCGCCCGCCGCTGGTGGTGGCCCCCTACGATGCGGAGTTGTTCGGCCACTGGTGGTACGAGGGCCCTTGGTTTTTGGATTTTCTCATCCGCAAGAGCTACTTCGACCAAAACACCTACCGCATGACTCACCTGGCGGAGTACCTGCGGGAGAACCCCACCCAGCAGGTGTGCAAACCTGCCCAGTCCAGTTGGGGGGCGCGCGGCTTCCACGAGTACTGGCTCAACCCCACCAACGCCTGGATCTACCCCCACCTGCACAAGGCCACCGAGCGGATGATCGAGCTGAGCCGTCGCGAGCCTGCCGATGACCTAGAATGGCGGGCCTTGAACCAGGCGGCGCGAGAATTGCTACTGGCTCAATCGTCTGACTGGGCTTTTATCATGCGCACAGGGACGATGGTTCCCTATGCAGTGCGCCGCACCAAGTCCCATCTGCTGCGCTTCAACCACCTCTACGAGAAGATCAAAGAGGGTCAGTTTCGGCGAGAAAAAGCCACCCCTGAAGAGGAGCAGTGGCTGGCCAAGGTGGAATACATGGACAACATCTTCCCCAATATCAACTACCGGGTTTACCGACCCCTCTAAGCCGGTTGGGCAGGTCTGGAGGGTGCCTGCTTCCGACCGCCAGAGACACCAGAGGCAGAAGTTTCCGGCTACCCTCCTTGAGGGGATCGAACTACCCCAGGGCAGGAGGGATCCTCCGTTCGTTGCGCTGATCCCAACCTTCCTCTCCTTTTGGGAAAGGGGCAGGAGTCGCTCGTGTTGGCCTCGCAGAGCGCTCAGGGAGCGTTTTAATCTGGCTTGTTCAGTAGCCCCGATATCCCCGAAGACTCCCTGCTGCTGGGGCCCGCCTTCCCCAGCCGGATGGCCAGGCCACCGATTCTAGAGCTTGGTGCCGCACTCGGCGCAAAACTTGTGCAGGGTGGGGTTTTTGGTGCCGCAATTGGGGCAGTAGATCAGCTCGGCGGCTTGTTCCAGTTGCCGCTTCTCCGGCAGCCCGATCATCTGATAGTTAGCTTTGCCGGCAGGCACCATCGGGTAGCAGTTTTCGTCCCGCTTGACCACAAAGTCGGCCACTACCGGCCCCTCGTGCTTGAGGATCTCCTGGATGGCATCTTCCAGTTGATCGGGGTGATCGACGCGGATCCCTTTTACCCCAAAAGCCTCGGCCAGCTTAACAAAATCCGGCATTCCGGGAGACATATCCGAGTGGGAGTAGCGCTCGCCGTGGAAGGCCTGCTGCCACTGCCGCACCATGCCCTGCCAGCCGTTGTTGATGATGGCCACTTTGGTGGCAATGCCGTACTGAGCCACTGTGCCCAGCTCTTGCATGTTCATCTGGAAGCTGGCATCGCCACTGATGCAGATGACTTCTTCGTGAGGCAGGGCTACCTTGACTCCCATCGCCGCGGGGAACCCGTAGCCCATGGTGCCCAGCCCAGAACTGGAGATCCATTGGCGCGGCCCGTTGCGCAGAAACTGCGCCGCCCACATCTGATGCTGGCCAACATCGGTGGTGTAGTAGGCGTGGGGAGCATGACGACGAAAGGCATCGATCACCTGTTGGGGGGCAATCACGCCTTCGTAGCTGGGCACCTGCAGGGGATAGTCCCGCTTCCAGCGCTCGATCCGATCCAGCCAGGCCTGAGTTAGGCCTGGAGTAGAAGGCATTTTGCTCAGTTGAGCCAGCATCTCCACCAGAACAGTGCGCACATCCCCTACAATCGGCACATCGGGCGCACGGTTTTTGCCCACCTCGGCTGGGTCGATGTCGATGTGAATGACTTTGGCGTGCTTGGCAAATTCATCTAGCTTGCCGGTCACGCGATCGTCGAAGCGGGCCCCCACCGCAATGAGCAGGTCGCACTCGGTGACGGCGAAGTTGGCATAGGCCGTGCCGTGCATGCCCAGCATCCCCACCGACAGGGGATCGTTCTCATCGAAAGCCCCTTTGCCCATGAGGGTGGTGGTCACCGGGATCCGATAGGTGTGGGCCAGCTCGGCAATTTCGGCGTGGGCACCGGAGATGATCGCCCCACCTCCCACATACAGCAAGGGCCGCTTGGCCTGCAGGATCAGCTTGGCCGCCGCATGGATTTGCCGTGGGTTGCCACGCACGGTGGGCTTGTAGCCGGGGATGTTGATCTCGCTGACGGGTTGATAGTCAAACTCTTCCAGGCCCACATCTTTGGGGATGTCGATCAGCACCGGCCCGGGCCGCCCTGTCCCGGCAATGTGAAAAGCCTCTGCCACGATCCGAGACATTTGGCGCGGATCCCGTACCACGTAGGAGTGCTTCACAATGGGCAGGGTGATGCCAAAGATGTCCGTCTCCTGGAAGCCGTCGGTGCCAATCAGATGGCGGGGCACCTGCCCGGTGATGACCACCATCGGTACAGAGTCCATCATGGCGTTGGCAATGCCCGTCACCAGGTTGGTCGCCCCTGGGCCAGAGGTAGCAAAACACACCCCCACCTTGCCGGTGGCGCGAGCATATCCGTCGGCGGCGTGGGCAGCCGCTTGTTCGTGGCGTACCAGGTAATGTTTGAGCAGCCCCTGAGACTCGGCTTTGTACAGCTCGTCGTAGATGGGGAGGATGGCTCCCCCCGGATAGCCAAAGATGTGTTGCACCCCATGCCGGTGCAGGCTGTCCACCAACGCATATCCACCAGTCGCCACGGTGTCTCCTCCCCACTGAGATGACCGAACGTCAAACGCCCGCTCTCAGGAGCGCCAGCGCAGACAGGGTACTGGCCAGAAGTTGGCCAACTTTGTATTCAATTCTACAGTCTAGCAGTGGTTTGCTTTGGAATCGCTTAGGCTTTCACGGTCGGCTAAAGTAACACTGGGGATCCCTGGGGATCCTCGCCGGAGTGTTGAGAGTGCCCTATCCATGACTGGAGAGCCAACCCCCATTGACCCCGGGCCGGAGCGGTCTCAGGGCAGCTTGCTGCTAGCTGTGCCCATCCTCGGATCCCCGCACAGTGCTGTGGGATCCCGACAGTGGCTGGTATGGGGAGCGCTGGGGATCTTTCTGGTGGGTCTGGGGTTGCGCCTGTGGCGGCTGGACGAGTTCCCGGCACCTGTGTTCGATGAGGTGTACTTCCCGGAGTTTGCCCAGAACTACCTGGATGGCAAGCCTTTTTACGATGTGCATCCCCCCTTGGGCAAGTACTTCATTGCCCTTAGCATTCAGGTGTTTGGCCGCAACGAGTGGGGATTCCGCTTCGCCACTGCTTTTTGCGGATCCCTGATCCCTCTGTTGCTGACCGGTTTAGCCTACCGCCTCACCTACCACGTGGGCTTTGCTCTGTTGAGCGGGGTTTTGCTGCTGACCGATGGGGTGTTTCTGGTGGAATCCCGCTTTGGCCTGATCAACGTGTATCTGGTAGCCTTTGGGCTGGCAGCGACCATTCTGTTGCTCAGAGGTCTAGAAGACCAAGGTTGGCGACGGGCTGCTCACTTTGCTTGCTCCGGGATCCTGTTGGGGGCGGCAGCCGCGGTGAAGTGGAATGGCCTCTGGTTTGCCTTCATGTTTGCTCTGTTGGGGATCCTCGTCTGGGGGGTAGTCTGGCTGCGCCCGCAGTGGATCCCACGGTTGGGCATTTTGATCCAGATTCGTCATCTGCGCTGGTGGCACTATGTGTTTTGCTTCATCCTCGCTCCGCTGGCCTTTTACGCCATTCAGTGGATCCCGCACCTGCAACTGAATCCCCAACAGGGGCTAACCCTAGATTGGAGCTGGACGGGCATCCAGAATTATTTCCGATCCCTGGTGCTCATCAACCAATCCATCTACGGCGGCCACATGGCGGCCCACCTGGTGGTGAACGAAGAGACCCCTGTTCACCCCTACTGCTCCACCAGCTTGCGATCCCTGGTGGCTTGGTTCCCGGCTTTGCGTCCTTGGCTGACTACGCCCTTGGCCTCGGCAGGAGCTTGGTCCTGGCCAATTCTGGGCCGCCCCGTGGCCTACTACTTCGGCAGTCAGGGCAACCTCTGGCAAGCTGTTCATGGCGTGGGCAATCCTTGGCTGTGGTGGCTGGGGACGGGATCCATCTTGGTGCTCGTCTGGCGGGGGATCCGCCGCTTTCACGGTCTCGAAGCCTTCATTTTGATTGGCTATGCGGCCAATTACCTGCCTTGGTTTAGGGTCAGCCGCTGCGTTTTTATCTACCACTACATGAGCGCTCTGGCGTTTAGCACCCTAGCCCTGGCTTGGTTGGTGCTGCTGGGCTGGCAGAGCTATCGCCGCTTTTGGCGCGGGGCGAGCATCACGGCGGTGGCCTTGGTTTTGGCGTCCTTTGTCTTCTTTTTCCCCGTTTGGCTTGGCCTGCCCCTCAGTCCAAGCGGATTCTACGCCCGCATGTGGTTTCGCTCTAGCCCGGTGCCGCTGTTCTGTTTCAGCCCCCAATCCTGCCAACAGCCCCCGCTGCACCTGCCGCCCATCCCCGGCTTGAACTGGATCTAAGGGAGGCATGGTAAGCTTTGTGAAGTTTGTTTCGTGAAATGCGGCGCTCCGTTACCGAAAGATGGAGCGAGGTTCGCGAAACCCTTGTGGTGGAGGTAGTGGAAACGTCATGGCCCGATCTTGCCCGAGTTCTGCCAACTCTCCCCGCCGTCCACTGGCTTATTCAGAGCAAGCTGTCCCGGTTGGGGTGATCGGGGTAGGCAACATGGGCCAGCACCACACCCGCGTTTTCAGCCTGATGAAGGATGTGCGGGTCGTGGGGGTAGCGGATATCAACGTGGAACGGGGATTGGATGTGGCCAGCCGCCACCGCGTTCATTTTTATGAGGACTACCGCGATCTGCTGCCCCATGTAGCTGCCGTGGCCATTGCCGTGCCGACGGTTCTGCACCACGAGGTGGGTATGGCCTGCCTGGAGGCCGGGGTACATGTGCTGATCGAAAAGCCCATCGCTGCCAGCATCAGCGAAGCAGAATCGCTGGTGAACCGAGCTGCCGATTGCAATTGTATTTTGCAGGTGGGGCACATCGAGCGCTTCAGCCCTGTTTTCCAAAAGCTGGGCCAAGTCTTGCAAAGTGAAGAACCTCTGGCTTTCGAGGCTCACCGTCTCAGCCCCTATTCCGACCGCGCCAGCGATGTGTCGGTGGTATTCGACTTGATGATCCACGACATCGATCTGTTGCTGGAGCTGATCCCATCTCCCGTGACCCAGATTACCGCCAGCGGCAACCGCATCTCCAAGCTGGGCTACCTGGACTACGTCACGGCTACTCTCACTTTTGCCAACGGTGCCATCGCCACCCTCACCGCCAGCAAGGTCACCCACCGCAAGGTGCGCAAAATTGCCGTCCACTGCAAGAATGCCTTGGTAGAAGCAGATTTTCTCCACAATGAGATCTCGGTGTACCGCCAGGGATCCGTCGGCAGCACCAGCGACTACGGCCAAATGCCCTACCAGCGGGATTGTTTGATTGAGAAAGTCCACACCGACAATATCGACAAGCTGCATGCCGAACTGGAGCACTTCATCAATTGCGTGCGGGGGGGCAACCAACCTTCTGTGGGTGGGGAACAGGCCCTGAAAGCATTGAGGCTGGCCTCGGAGGTAGAGCGGATTGCTTTGGATGGATGTGCCTGGAGCGAAGCCAAGCCCCGCCGTAGTCTCCTATCCTAGTCTTTAACGCAAGCCCCAGATGGGGGCAGAGCCCTGTTGTTGGCCCATAGCCATTCCAGCATCAGGCTGGGGAGGAAAAAGCGACATTCGCGCCCGCGGAGTGCAGCTCTATTGACAGCTCCCCATTCGGGTGGCAGCTTTTCGAGCGAGCAATGGGGCTCCCACCAGACTCAGGCAAGAGGTGGCATCCACAGCTGTGAAATCGGGCACGCAAGCCCCGGCAGCAACGGCGAGTCCAATTCGAGTCCAATTCATCTTTCCCAAGCAAGTTTTGATCAACACCAACTGCCTTTGCTGACGCCGGTAGACTTCCACTTGTTGCTGTTGCCAGTCCACCACTCAATACTCCTGTAGCCCAAGCCGACTGTAAAGCTTGAGCTTAGTTTGCTTATCTTGGCCAATATTGCGAGCTCCAGGGCTCAGCACTCCTACCGCCGATTCTGGGGCACTGTGGAGTTTGCCATCCGCCCCTAACGCTGTTCTCAGTCGAGAGCGGCTCACCCACACCACATCAGGAGCCACATCGTCATCTTCGGCAAAAATCACTCCCGGAGCAATGTTGGCCAATCTCAGGCCCGTTTTCTCACTCTATTCGCCTTTCAAATTTCTTCTAAGATGCGAAACTGCACATGGTTAATGGCCAGCTCCCCAATTGAGGCTTGGTCGGTGTTGATCGTCTCGAAAGGGATCCCTTTGGCGATCTCGGCATGGGTCCAGGGCAAGCCCATGAAGTAGCGCTGCGAATAGGGGCGCTCCCCCCGATCGTCGGGGTTCGACTCCATCGGCACCCAACCCCAGCCGGGCAGATAAAACTCAATCCACACGTGGTTGTACTGGGGAAACAGCGGGATCCCTTTCAGTTCTGGATGGGGAGGACATTTGTAGCGCCCCACCGTGCGGCAAGGGATTCCATTGAGGCGGGCCAAAGCCAACAGCACCCCCACATATTCGCCACAAGAACCGGAGCCACGCCGCAAAACCTCATCCGGCGGATCAATGCGAGAGGTGACCCGGTAGGAGAGCTTGTCGTAAACATAGGCCCGGATATTGAGCATTTTGCGCAGCAAGTTGGTCTCGCTGCCAACGGCCAGCCGCGCTGCCTCTCGGACAATCGAGGTGTCCATGGCCAGGTAGTCATCGTCCACCAAGTAGCGATCCCGTAGGTCTGGGGGCACGACGGCATCTTCTACATCCAGCGGATCGATGCAGTACTTGATACTGTAGAGATCCAGCACCGCCCGCCAGCCAAACAAGCGCACCTCATGGGCCCCCAGGGATCCCAGCGAAAACACCGCCACCTGTTGGCCAGATTGCTCTTCCACTTCAAACGGCAGACCTACCCAGTGCAGGCTGCGCACCCGTTGGCGAAGGCTGTTGCAGGGCAAGGCAATTCGCCAGACCAAATCGGGCAGGAAGCGCGGCTCTTCTTGGGCAATTTCTTCCACATAGGTCAGCTCCACCCGATAGCCGTGGGAGAGGGTGTAGGTGGCGCGTTCCCCCAGACACTGGGGCTGAAAAACTACCGGACAGGCAATGGGGGAATCCTCGGCCTCGGTTCCACTGCCGCCAGAGGGGTCGGGGGAGCTAGGGGGATCCAAAGGCCGCAGGCGTAGGGGGGCCACCCAGGTTTTATCGCGCAGGGCCACCGACAAGGGATCTGGGGCGTTGGGGTTGTCGTGGATGTAGGCTTCTTCGTGGGCATAGGCCACCCAGAGTTGCCCCCGCCAATGGGCCAAGCCTGTTGGCCCAGGAGAAGGGGTGAGGATACGGGCCAGTTCTCGCCCGGTCTGGCGCTCCAGCACGTAGATCGTCTCTTCCACCCGATCGCTCACCCAGAGGTAGTCTCCCTGCACCGCAATCTGTTCTCGGCCAACCCCAGGGGCAGGCATCTCCTGCACGATGAGACCACGGCTGGGATCCAGTTGCAGGATTTTTCCCCGTCGGTAGCAGGTGGCATAGAGGTAGCGGTTTCCCGTGTGGGGATCGCTCCAGAGGGCGATCCCTTCGATAGGGTAGGGGCACCTACACACTGGAAAGGCTTCCAGGGATCCCGGTTGCTGCAGAGCGGACATGGGAATGCGCAAGATTTGCCCCTCTTGCTCCCGACTGAGCCAAATCCACGCTTGATCCCCTTCTGACTCTACCCACAAACCGTAAGCGCCTTGGAAAGAATGGACATGATGGGGATTGAGCAGCAGGGTGTTGTGCTCTTGAATTTCCACCAAATAGCCCCTCACCCGATCCAAGCCCAACAGGCGATCTCCCCAGGTGGCCAAACCTTCCAAAGCAACCAGCCCCAGAGGTTGCAGAGGGGCCACAGTTCCCTGTTGCCGCCCAGATGGAGGCCACCAAGCAGGCTGGGATCCTCTTGCCGTGGAACCCGGATTTTTCAGAGCACCCAGATCATTTGCCGGATGGATGGCAACCATGAAGGCTTCCTTGCCTATGGATGAAGTTGACATGCTGGCGCGATCTGCACCAAGGCGGTACGACTGTCCAATATTTACTGTCCAACATTATTATGATGCGCCTCTTTTCAACCCCACACCCAAGGCTTCTCGACCGATGTATCCCTGCTAGTCTTGCCAGGACTGGAGAATGTTACGATGATGGCGGCTTTTTGGCCAGCAAGATAGAGCAGCGGTGGGGAGTGGTAGGGGATGGAGTTGGCCTTGGCAATTGGCGGCCTGGTGGCAGGGATCCTGGCCGGGGTGCTGGGCATTGGCGGTGGAACGATCCTGGTGCCCTTACAGGTCAGCTTGGGGATCCCACCGGTTCAAGCTGCAGCCACCAGCAACCTTTCCATCGTTATGACCTCGATTGCAGGCAGCATCCAAAACTGGCGGATGGGCATGCTGGATCTGAAACGGGTGATCCTGCTGGGGATCCCAGCGTTGCTTACGGCTCAAGTAGGAGCAATTATCGCCAGTCGCCTTCCCAGCTATCTGCTGTTGGCAGCGTTTGGAGTGTTGCTGCTGGCCAACACTTACCTGGTGCAACTCAACAAAAAGGTGGTTATCCAGGCCCAAGAACTGGGGGCTGACGTCAGCAGTGCCGAGCACCTCAGCGGGACGGAGTCCTCAGGACAGATGTCTCCCTGGTTAGCCCGCGCCCTGACCGGTGGCGCTGCCGGTTTGTTGGCCGGGCTGTTTGGCATCGGCGGTGGGGTGATCCTGGTGCCAATGCAGATCCTGCTGCTGAAAGAGACGATCAAAGTGGCGATTCAGACCAGTCTGGGGGCCATTGTAATCACAGCAGTTGCTGCCACCGCCAGCCATGCGGGCCTCAGCGATTGGATCTGGAATGGCCTGGGGTTGGGGGACGGCACTATCCACCAAAATGTGCTCTGGATCCCTGGTTTGATCTTGGGGACAGGGGGGTTAATCGGTGTACAGATTAGCACACGCACCCTGCCCAAATTGCCCGATGAAACCGTCAGTCTGTTGTTTCGGGGCTTCCTGGCCATTCTTTCTCTTTACATTTTTTGGCAAGCCTGGCAAGGTTATCGAGCTCTGTGAAGTGATCCTGGTCTGCCTGAGCGCTCAAGACAGCAGTCCTTGGTCATTTCGATTCTACGTTGGACGTGCTTTCCCCTCAGAGGGCAGGGCTTTTGCTACTTGGGATAGATCCCCTTGTTTGCAGAGGTCATGCACAGGGTAGCTGCCGAAGAGCTTCAAGGTTTCAGCAATTGATTCCAGCGCCGCAACCACCTCGGCATCCAAATAGGGTTGGCCGATAGGGTTCTCCAAATCGACAAAAAAGACATACGTCCCTGCCGATTTTTTGGTGGGGCGCGACTCAATGCGAGACATATTCAGGCCTCGCTCCGCAAACACTTGCAGAGGTTTCAGCAGCGCTCCCGGCACGTTGTGGGGGAGGCTGAAGGCTAAGGAAGTATGGGATCCCCCCGGAGAAGCAGGATCGGCAGAGGTTTCACCCTGTTGACCGGAACGCGAGAGCGGCGCACGGCCAATAACCCAAAAGCGAGTGCAATTGTCGGGGTGATCGTTGATCGGGCAGGCCAAGACCGGCAGTTGGTAGAGGGTGGCAGCTCGTTCTGAGGCGATGACGGCGGCGCTGGGCTGCTCCTGCAGGCGATCCAATTCTTCGGTGGTCGAGCGGGTTGGGATCAAAGTGGCCTGGGGCAGATGGGATCTCAGCCAAGCCTGACATTGGGCCAAAGCTTGCGGGTGGGAGTAGACCTGCTCAATTTGCTCCAACCGCGAGGCACGTCCGATGAGGGCATGGCGAATGGGCAGGATCAGCGCCTGCCGGATCCCTAGCCCCTCCAGTTGCCAGAGGGCGTCTAAGGTCATCGAGACCCCCCCCTCCACCGAGTTTTCCACCGGCACCACCGCCCATTGTTGCTGGCCGGCAGCTACCGCCTCTAGACAGGCGCTGATCGTTGGATAAGGCACTAAGGGGTGGGATCCCTGGCTGTGCAGGTGAGGCTGCTCAGGGCAGGCCAGCAAAGCTGCTAACTCTGTGTAGGTTCCAGCAGGGCCAAGAAAGGCCACCGGCGAAGGGGAAACGTTCGCGCCAGCGGAGCGCAGCTCCATCAGAGCCATTCCTTCAATTGTCGCTAGGGGCCAGTTCTAACTCTATCGTCTCGGCGTCGCGCAGCAGCAAAGGACATTCAGGCTCCGGGCAACGGGGATTGGCCGCCACCTTGTCCATGGCCTTCACCACCTCCAACCGGATCAGCCTCTGCAACTCCTGATCCGCTTGAATGGCTTCTAAAGTTCGGAGAGAGCCGTGAAAACTGGTGGCGTATCGAGGCTGGAGGTTGTTCAAAGCCAGGGCGGCAGCATCGTTACAGAATTTCTCGCAGAAGCAGTAGCGCTGTTGACTCTCCATCAGCAGGATTTCATTGACCATCTCCAGAACAGCCCGTTCCATTTGATTTTCCAGGCTCTTCAGAGGCTTATGTTGCTCCGCCATCGCTACCTCCCAATGGGAACCGAATCCGCCGCCAAGTCACTGTTTTCAGTGATCAGGAGTGCCCTCGATTACCTTCGATGCTGCTCTACTCTCTGTTGACACGTCAAGTCAAGCCCTCTGCTGCCGACGCGAACAGCCTCTGGCCCGCTCCTATCCGTGCTTGAGGCAATCCAATCTGTCGTGTCAGGCATCATCAAAACCCAGAGAATTAACCAACACTCTTGGCAGACGGGCAGAAAGTCCACAGAGCAACTCATAGGAAATAGTACCCAACTGATCGGCCCAATCCTGCACAGATAAACCCGCATTTGCCAGATTGGGGCCCAGCAGCTCCACCACATCCCCCACCTGGATATCCGGCCTCTCGGTTACATCCCACATACATTGATCCATCGTGATTGTGCCCACCTGTTGGATCAAGCCGCCGCGCACCCATCCTCGCAGCCAGCCGGAAAGCCGCCGTGGGATCCCATCCGCATAGCCGATGGCCAGAGTGGCAATGCGACTGGGGCGAGAGGTGATGTAGCGATGTCCATAGCTCACTCCGGTCTGGGCAGGCACAGTTTGGATGTGGGTCAGCCGCGCCTTGAGCCGTAGAATTGGCTGCAGACCTGGCACCGGCAAGTGAGGGGCAGGGGACAGGCCATAGAGGACCAACCCCAAACGCACACGGGAGTAGTGGAGATGGGTTAAAGCACCGGCTGAGTTATCCAGATGCAGCGCCGGTAAGGGATCCCCGGCTTGGCGGATCTGTTCCACCACCTGGGCAAAGCGGGCGTGCTGCTGTTCCATGACTGGAGAATGGAGCTCGTCCGCCGTCGCCAGATGGGAAAACAAGCTACAGCCCTCCAGCTCCGGGATCCGACAAATCTGCCCCCACACGGCTGCAGCTTCCTTCCAGGGGATCCCCAAACGGGTCATACCCGTATCCACATTGACATGCACCGGGACGGGGCGCCCGGCCCAACGGGCTACCTGGCGCATCAGCGGGATTTGGTCTGTGCAGGTGAGGCTGACCTCCAGCCGGGCTGCCATGGCCTGCTGTAGCTCCGCCCAAGTATTCAAAGCTCCCAACACCAGAATCGGAGCCTGCAGCCCCGTTTGCCGCAACTCGATCCCTTCGGCCAGGGTGGCCACACATAGCCCCTTGGCCCCAGCCGCAATAGCCACGGGAGCCACCAACTGCGCCCCATGCCCGTAGGCATTGGCCTTCACCACCGCCCAGATCTCGACGTTTGAGCCTAGGCGCCTCTGCAACAGCCGCAGGTTTTCTCGCAACTGGGCTGCGTCAATTTCCACCCAAGCCCGACTGGTCAACAGCTCCAGGTCGATGGCCCAATCCAGCTCCGCCAAGGAATTGGCCTTCTGGGATCCCTCTCTCCAAGTATTGCCCTGCACTCCCAGAGCAGCTGCTCTCAAAGTGCCCTGCGCCGCCGGCGCGACCGGTTCTCGATTCACCGTTCACCCCCCACACCCAAAACCCGTCCTGATTAGATTTAGGTTTAGCGCAAAGTCCACTCCGGCGCCATCCACAGCAACGGCACGTCTGGGATCCCAACAGCCTCGTTGCTCTCCAACAGCCGGCCCAGCCAAGCGGCTTGCCTTTGCGAGGACAGTCCTTGGCTTAACAGGCGTCGCAGGACTCGTTGGAAGCCCTCTCCCTCACCCGCCGGCGACAAAGAGGGATCCCCGGTCATGCGCCGCAGATCCTCCACCGCCTCCGTGTACCCCCCCAAAGCATCCACCAAGCCCACCTCCACAGCTTGCGCCCCGGTGAAGATGCGTCCATCGGCCAATTGTCGCACCCGGTCTTCATCCAAGCTCTGCCGTCGCGCGATCATCTCTGCTTCCAGCACCTCATCTGCCTTTTCTGGCAAGTGCTGGCGTCCTTGGGCCACATCGCGAATGAACTGCTCGAGGGTATCCTCCACCAAGTTTTGCAGAAGGCGCTGCTCTTGAGGAGTGGCACTGCGGAAAGGAGAGAGAAGGTCTTTGTACTCGCCGGTTTTGAAGGTCTGCGGCTCTATGCCGTAGTTCTCCAGCAACTTACCAAAGCTGAGGCCGCTGATGATAACCCCTATGCTGCCGGTCAGGGTGCCAGGGTTGGCATAGATTTTGTCGGCAGCGCTGGCCACGTAGTACCCCCCACTGGCAGCAATGTTTTCTAGGGTAGCGATCACCGGCTTGTCCGCCTCGTGCAGAGCAGTTACGGCACGGTAGAGTTCCTGGCTGGATCCCACAGCTCCGCCGGGACTGTTGATGCGCAGCAATACAGCCTTGACAGAGGGATCCCGTGCTGCCTCCCGCAACTGTTCCACAGGAGAAGTGGGCAGGCCTACCAAAGTCGAACCCCCTGGGCCGCCTATCGTTCCTTCCAGGGTGACCACCTCGATGCGCTCCGCCCCCCGTGCAGCCTCTAGGCCAACCCCGCCTCGGGTAGGCTCTGGGGCAGGGCGCGTGCCCCCGACAATGGCCGCAATAAGGCAGACGACCAGCAAAGAAGCCGCCAAAATGCGGTTAAGCTGAGTTTCTTGTGTCACAGGCCCCTCAATTGCCACTGACTCCGTTCTACCACCCCGCGGGCTTCTCGCAACGTCTGACACCAAAAGGCTGAGAACCAAGCAAACTCCTCATCTCGGTTGAGCCATCCAAGCTATTGACAAGGATCCTCCACTTATTTACGATCAGGTTCCAGCGTTTTTTACCGCTGAGGCATCTTCTGCAGGTTGCCAGTGTAAGCTGGAGTAGAGGGTAGGATCCTTGAGCGGGATTCTGGCTCGAAGCCAAGTGATTGGGGCTTTAGCTCAGTTGGTAGAGCACTTCAATGGCATTGAAGGGGTCAGCGGTTCAAGTCCGCTAAGCTCCATCCCCAGAGGGACGATAGCAGTCGTGGCTTCTATTACCATCTATTTCTACTGCTTGCGCTAGCGGGCCGGAGGCCTTAGCAGG
>NZ_JANSHV010000044.1:0-12250 GCF_047461775.1 Synechococcus sp. R6-5 | reverse complement strand
CGGGGCTCCTGCGATTTCTAGCTGACGCGACAGAGATTTAGGAGCTTCCTTATCAATCCTCTGCAGTTGCGTTTTGCTGCAAATCTTGGGTTAGAAACGCTCAAATTACCACAGAGCAAGGGTTTCCGCCATTGTCATCACTGAGGAAATAGCCAGAATAAGAGTAGCCATTGACCCAGCGATGGGCGCTACGACAACTCGGTGAACGAACGATGTTTCCCTCTCTTTTAACTCCACGTGCAGCAGGCATACTCCTATCGGGAGCTGTCTTGGGCATCCACTGCCAGGTGGCCATGGCCGCTCCCTTCCGCGACACCTTTGGTCACTGGGCCCAAGCCTACATTGAGACCCTCTCCGCTCAAGGAGTGTTGAACGGCTTCCCCGATGGTACCTTCCGCCCCAATGAGCCGGTGACCCGCGCTCAGTTTGCCACCATTGTCAATACCGCTTTCCGCCTCCGCAATACCTCCGGTACTTTCATCGGCTTCCGGGATGTGCCCCCCACCCACTGGGCAGCCAGTGCCATCTCGACGGCAGCGGCCAACAACTTAGTCGCAGGCTTTCCTGATGGCACCTTCCGTCCTGAACAGCCCGTTACCCGCACCGAAGCGCTGGTGGTTTTGACCAACGCCATTGGCAACACGGGAGCGATCCCAGCCGCTCAGCCCAGTGATCTCTTCAGCCGCTATCGAGATGCGGCAGCCATCCCCAATTGGGCCCTGGCACAAATTGCGGCGGCCAACCGCGCCGGGTTGATTGTCAATTATCCAGACCCGATGCTCTTGGAACCCAACCGCCCCGCCACCCGTGCCGAGGTAGCAGCCTTCACCCACCAGGCCATGCTTAACCGGGGATCCTTGGTGGCACAAAACCCAGGGGGCTTGCCCTCCGGTTCCCAGCCAGGCTTTGACCTGCGCCTTTCCACCCTAGCGGCGGGCACCCTGATGCAAACCACCACCCCCTTCAACGAGCGCCTCTTCATTGCCCCCAACGAAACCCGGCCCATGTCTTTGATCGTCCGCAACCCGATTCGCAACGCCCAGGGGGATATTCTGGTGCCTTTTGGCTCGCGGGTGGATGGCCGCTTTGAGCCGGCCCCAGGGGGCACCCGTTTTGTGGCGGAAAGCATTATCGTCAACAACCAACTGTTCCCCTTGGCTGCCCAGTCAGACATCATCCACGATGTCAAGGATCCCCGCTACACCACCACAGGCAAAATCATTCAGGATGCAGCCATCGGCGCGGCAGCGGGCGCCATTCTCGGCTTGGTAACCGGAGACAATGCCATTGCCACAGAAGAAGTGCTGGGGGCGGGGGTGGCCGGAGCGGTAATTGGCAATGTAACGGCACCACAGGTGGTGGTGCTGGATCCCAATCAGGTGATCGAGTTGCGCCTCACTCAGGATCTGGCGCTGGCCCCGACATCCCGATAACCGGTGCAAGGCCGGAATAAGCGGTGTCGGCACGGCTATCTCCCCAGCCAATCCAAAAGGGTTGTTCCCCCCAACCACAGGCCGATCAAAATGGAAGTGGTCAGCAGTCCTCCTGCTACACAGATCAGGGATCCCAAGCTGCACAGGATCCCATCTTCTTCCAGGAGGCCAAAAGCGGTGACGAAAACCCCCATCGCCGGCAGGGTGTTGGTGCCTGGAACGGGGATGATCATGGAAATCCCCATCAAGCCAATCCAGGTGCCCAGCCAGACTTGGCCGAGCCGTGTGGTGCAGAGCTGCCGCCAGCGGGGACGGGCAATGTTTTCAATGCGCTGCAGCCACGGGATCCCAGCCTGCACCCACTTTTGAAAATGCTTCCGTTCAATAGAGGTCTGCAACACCCATTTCGGCAGCCAAGGAGTGGTTCGCCCTGCCAGCATTTGTGCGGCCAGCAACAGGATGACCACGCCAAAGGGAGTGGAATAGCCGGGAGCCGGCAGAGGCAAAGCAGAAGGGAAAGAGAGCACCGCCAAAAACAAGCCAAAACTGCGCTCGCCCGCCAGTTTTAGAATGTCTTCGATGCGGATCAACCCTTCCAGGGAGGGTTCGGGTTGCTCTGGGCTCTCGGGAAGGCGGGAAAACCGGGCTAGCTCTTGAGACAGACGGGCCATAGAGGGGGCAGGGCTGGAGCGGGCAAAGTTTGGCAACGGGTGGGCACTACCTGGAGGGCCAACGATAGCCTACTGCAAATTCAAGTTGTGTTGGATATCTTGAGCAAAGGGGTGGTTTCGGAGAGGTGACATGCTCGGTGACAGGTTCAAGAGGGCCGTAAACATCAGCAGCCTTGAGCGACAGCAGAAGGCTCCGACTCAGTTCCGCAAAGGGGGGCGTGGGCTGGGATGGCTCCTGCTGCTGGGATCCCTGTTGATGGTGGGGCGCGGTGTGGCCCTGGCAGAAGCGCAGTTGGAGGTGGGCACTTCCACCACCCTGTCCCCGCAGGCAGCTCCGCCGGTGTTGCCACCCCCCCCTGTGGGAGTCCGACAAATTTCCCTGGATACCGATCCCGAACAAACTGCCGATATGCCCCTTTCCCTGATGGCCGAACAGGTGTTGGAGGCGGTGTGCGAAGCGCAAATTGATGCCCAGCGGGCCTTGGCTCTCATGCCCGACCTGAGCGAATCCCACATCCGTGCTGCCTGTCCGAAGCGACTGATCCCCAAAAGCTGAAGGGGCGGCCCCAAGTTGGCGCTGAAAAGTAGCCGGAAATACGTTCACTGCCAAGGAAAGGTGGTACTCAACCTGTGTACCTCTTTCTTCAGAGAGCCTTCCATTTATGATCAGCCTTTTTATGAGAGAGCCTGTCTGGTAGGGATCCTGGCGGGGGAACTCAACCGAACAGGCAAGCTGGGGGCGCTCTAGCGTGGACTTTGAACTACGGGCCGGGGAGATTTACGCTCTCCGGGGGGAGAATGGCGCCGGGAAAACCACCCTGATGAACATGCTGGCGGGCCTCTACCAGCCGGATGCTGGCGAGATTCGCCTGCGGGGCCGCCCAGTGCGGATCTGCTCCCCACACCAAGCCATCCAACTGGGCATCGGTATGGCGAAGCTTATGTGGTGCAAAGCTTTACAGGTACCGGCAACATTGTTACACTGACCTAAGATTGTCTGCATCATTGTGCAAATAAATTCACAGACAGCCTATAAGTTTTGTGCGGATCTACACTTGGCATCACTGACTTGAGGGGAAGCCATGCCCAAAAAAGCCGCCAGCACAAAACCAAAAACAACTAGGGCAACCTCAAGAGAAGAGACCAAGCCCGATCCGCAAGGGGCGATTGCTGCAGAAATCCAGCGCCTTTCCGATACCTACGGCATCTCTAAGGAACTCCTGGAGAATTTTGCGCGGTTTGTGGTCAGGCAGCTACAGCCACCGCCTCGGTTGTCTGTCAAAGAGCTGCAGAAAGCGATTTACAACCACTTTGGCGTTAAAAACGCAGCCGAGCTGAGAAAGTCAGCCAGCTTCAAACTGGCAACCAGCGGCATGGGCAAGCTGAGCTTATCCAACATAGACGATTTGGAGCGCATTTATCGTCAGCACATCGGGATCCTTCCCAACGAAGAGGGGGAAGAGGGGTATGGCTGCATCAACGGGATCAACATCTTCAAGTACGACTTGCCATGGCGGGTTTTTGGACTTGACCCCGATCGAGCTACCAATGAGGACATCAAAGCTGCCTTTTATCGCCTGAGCAAGATCTACCATCCCGATTCTCCAACCGGGGATGACAAAATTTTCCAGCGATTGACTCTCTTCTACAAAAGCCTTACGGAGAAATTTGAGCAATGGCTATAGTCTATGTTTCTTCAAACAAGCTCGCCGAATTTTTGGGTATCAGCCTTGAGGAACTCAGGGAGATTGAAGCCTACTTTGACAGTATCCCTGATGATGAGTGGGAACTGGTGGAAGGTAAAGACTATCGCGTTATCAACAAAAGTTCGGGGCTGAGAGAATACACGCAGTCTGGTGCTTACGCCATTTTATCCTTTTTAAGGTCTAGGTCAGAGCAAGGTCGTAAGTACTCTACAGACACAAGCATTAGGAATTGGTTCAAGGAAGAGTATCGCAAGAGGCAGAAGGCTCTGGTGGATCATAGGATCCTCGAAAACAGCTCCTCTCTGGTCAGAAGGCAAGATCAGTTTTGGCTATCTCTTCAAGATGTTGTGACGATCTTTGGAACTCGAACTGATTACCTTAAGAAAGCGCTTGAGATTGCATCAAAACAAAGTAAACTCATCAAAGACGTTCATTACACACGCTTTGGCAACGACGACACTGTCTACCTCTCTTTGCGAGGCATCTATGAGCTTGCCAAGATTATGGTAGAAGTCCTCAAGCAAAACCACAGAAAAGACTGGTGTCGAGATGTTGGCGAACGCATTGAACCCCAGATTCAGGCAATCGTCAAGACAATCCAGGATAGACAAAGGCAGATAGAAAGAGCAAAAGAGCTTGCAAGAAGAAGGGATAAAAATCTCTGTAGAGTTACTCGAAAAACAGCCAGTAGCCTAACGGTTCACCATCTCTACTCTGAAGCGCACTATCCAAAGATTGCAGCAAATCTTTCCAACCTGATTACTATAGCCAGCGAAGTGCATAGCCACTTTCATCAGTGGATGGGAGGTTTCAACGAGCCATGTACAATTGATGACTTCATCAAGTATGTTTTGGAATACTATCCTGAGAACAAAAACCTGATCATCTGGTTGGGACAACAGAAGGCCAGTCTTGGGCCGCAGTTGCCCATTGGCAAGGGGAGAGAGCATGTGCTCTACATTCCTCTCCAGCGTGTAACTTGAAATAACCCATTGGTTATCGGTTGTTTTCAGGTCATTCCAACCACCTTAGTCAGGTTTGTCCGTCCTTGAGGATCCTTGATCTCTTTTTGGGGATCCCTCTTTCTGCGAGCAATCCGCGTCTGTCTCACTGGAAACGACAGAGGCCATAGTACAGCCAGGGATCCCTAAACCAAGCCCTGATTTAAGATCTCGCGGGAACGGGCGATGGCTGCTCTCAAGTTGGCCCGCTGGGTGTAGCGCATCGTCATGGCGGCAGTTGTGTGGCCCAGCAGGTGCTGGATATGTTCGGGGGCAACGCCGCGATCCAGCAACAAGGTGGCAAAACTGTGGCGAAACTGGTGGGGGGTTTGATGTCCCGGCTCAGGCTCGGTTAGCTTGAGCACAATATGCCGCAGGCCATCGTAGGTGAGGGGGCGCCCCCGGTAGGCCAAGCAGCGAGATTGGGAAACAAACAAGGGATCCGTCGGCGCGCACGGGCCCCGTTCTCGGCTCAGATACTGTTGCAACAGCTCGGAGAGGGGATCCCCTACTGCCACAGCGCGAGGTTTACTCCCCTTGCCACAGCGCACTTCCAACAGGGATCCCTCAGGGCTGATTTGAAAATCTTGAACGGTTAAGTCCAACAGCTCCTGGGCCCGCAGCCCGCACTCCAGCATCAGGCGAATCAAAGCCGCGTAGCGCAGAGAATGGTTTTGGGCCCGCTGCAACACCCGCTGCAACAACAACCGATCCAGATCGCGAGGCAAACGAGCGGGTAGGCGGGCAGGTCGAATGGCTTGGGTGGGCAGGGGATCTTGAAGGTAGCCCCGTTGGCTGGCCCATTCAAAAAATTGCTGCAAGGCCAACCGCTTCAGGTTGTAGGTGGCCGGGGAAGCGGGCGGATGGATCCGCTGGCCAGAGCGGCTTTGGAATGGTCGCCCTTTCAAGCTGTTCAAAAAGGACTGAACGTGGACAGGCTGCACCTGGGGCAGCGGCACGGGGCAAGTTTTGGCAAACTGCTCCAGAGCAATGCGGTAGGTACGGCGGCTGGCAGGGGCCAGATCCCGCTCCCGCTCCTGCAAAAATTGCGCCGCCAGATGGCTGAGACTGGGAGCAGGGCCGCTCGGTTGAGTCTGTCGAACCTGACCAGGTCGGGGATCCCTCATCTTTAGCCCACTGGCAACCCTCAACCAACTCTATCCTTCCCCTGCGAGCAAGCTCCAGCTTGGACTCGGCCCCTACCCCGGCATCAAATGCTGAGCGATGAAGTCCGTGTACACTTCGCCCCTCAAAAAAGCTTCATGGCGCAGGATCTGCTGGTGGAAAGGGATCGTGGTGGGCACCCCAGTGATGGCGCATTCCCCCAAAGCCCGCTGCATGCGGCGGATGGCTGCCGCCCGGTTAGGCCCCCAGACGATCAGCTTGCCCAACAGCGAATCGTAGTAGGGGGGAATGGTGTAGTCGGTGTAGATGTGGGAATCCATGCGCACCCCCGGCCCTCCAGGGGGCAAATAGGCGCTGATCGTGCCAGCGCAAGGCCGAAACTGCTGCTTGGGATCCTCGGCGTTGATGCGGCATTCGATGGCATGGCCCCGCAACTCCACATCCTTCTGGCGAAAGGTGAGGGGTTGACCTTGGGCAATGCGAATCTGCTCGGCAATCAGATCCAGCCCGGTCACCATCTCAGTAACCGGATGCTCCACCTGGATGCGGGTGTTCATCTCGATGAAGTAGAACTGGCCATTTTTGTCCAGCAAAAACTCCACCGTGCCCACCCCCACATAATTCACCACCTTGGCCGCTTTCACCGCCGCTGCTCCCATGCGGGCGCGCAAGCTTGCAGTCAAAGCCGGGCTGGGGGCCTCTTCCAACAGCTTTTGATGCCGCCGTTGAATGGAGCAATCCCGCTCGTACAGATGCACCACATTGCCCTGGCTATCCGCCAAGATCTGAAACTCCACATGACGGGGGCGCTCGATGAACTTCTCCAAGTAAACCCCGCCGTTGCCAAAGGCTGCTTGGGCTTCCCCCTGAGCGGTGCGCAGCATCTTCAGCAGCTCCTGGGCATCCCGCGCCACCCGCATACCCCGCCCCCCGCCACCGGCGGTGGCTTTGATGATCACGGGGTAGCCGATTTTCTCCGCCAGCTTCACTGCCTCCTCCTCAGAGGTGATCAACCCGCGGCTGCCCGGCACCGTCGGCACCCCCACCGCTTGCATGGTCTCGCGGGCCGTGGCCTTGTCGCCCATCTTGCGCATCGCCTCTGGCGAGGGGCCGATGAAGATCAAGTTGTGGTCGGCACACATCTCGGCAAATTTGGCATTCTCCGCCAAGAACCCATAGCCCGGATGAATGGCAGTGGCCCCGCGGGTGAGGGCTGCCGAGATGATGTTGGGAATGTTGAGGTAGCTTTTGGCCACCGGGGCATCTCCTACGCAAACAGCCTCGTCCGCCAGTTGGACGTGCAGGGAGTTCTGATCCGCAGTGGAGTAAACGGCCACAGTTCGGATCCCCATTTCCTGACAGGTGCGGATGATGCGCAGGGCAATCTCACCCCGGTTGGCGATCAGGATCTTGGTGATGGGCGGCATGAGGGAGGTTCAGAGCAGAGAGATAACTTGACCGCTAAAGCCAGCAGTCTGTGAACGCAAGGTTAAGTTTAGGTGCTCATCCTACTATGCCAACCAGAGGGAAGAATAGAGAAGGCTGGTGGGGATCCCGCATCCGGCCAATCCAGCCGACAACCTAGCTGGGGCTGAGGCTACAGGGATCCGGCTGCAGCAGAATCCCAGTGGGGGCAAACTGCGTCACCCAAAACTCCACATCTTGAAACTGGCGACGCAGGGTGTCGCGCGCTTGGGCGGCCAGCTCCAGGCTGGGCATGATCCCGAAGACCGTTGGCCCTGACCCCGACATCAGGGATCCCAGGGCCCCCGCCGAGAGAAGAGCTTGGCGCAGCTCCCCTACAATCGCGTACTCCGGCAAAACCACCTGTTCCAAGTCATTGCGCAAACTCCTGGCTAACGCCGGCGGATCCTGACGGCTGAGAGCCGCCAACGCCTGCGGCAAGGTGGGCAGTGTGGGTTTGGGTAGGGCATCCCCTCCCAAGCTCCCCTGACGAGAACGAAAGGCTTGATAGGCCCAGGCGGTGGAAACCCCCAGGTGCTTGGGCTTGGCCAGCAGCACAGGGATCCCTTCCCAATCGGCCAGCGGCTCCAAAACTTCCCCGCGCCCGGTGGCCAGTTGCGTTCCCCCCTGGATACAGAAGGGAATGTCGGATCCCAGACGGGCTGCCAAGCTCTGCAACTCTCCCACCGTCAGGCCCAGCCCCCACAGTTGGTTCAACCCCACCAAAACCGCCGCCGCATCAGCCGAGCCCCCCGCCAAGCCTGCTGCCACCGGAATGTGCTTTTCGATGTGGATCTCCACGCCGGCGGAAGAGTGACACTCTTTTTGCAGCAGCTCAGCCGCTCGATAGGCGAGGTTGCGGGCATCTGTGGGCACTTCTGGGCGATCGCAGGTGAGGTGGATCCCGTGAGGACGGCTCTTCAACTGCAGTCGATCCGCCAAATGAATGCTCTGCAACACCATCGCCACCTCTGAATACCCGTCAGGACGGGATCCGAGGATTTCCAGGTAGAGGTTGATCTTGGCGCGGGCAATCAGGGTACAGGCTTGCATGGGGTGAAAATCTGGGTCAGCAACAAGTCTCAACTCCCCTTAGCCTGTACAGACCTGATCAAAACACAGACTTATCCGGGGAGGTCTCCCAGCCCGATTCTAACGGCAATGGATCCCCTTTCTAGCTGCCGGAGCGCGGCCATGGCCCCAGCCACTCTCCACCGCGAAAGCGCCAGCGGGGAAACAAAATGCGCATTACCACCCAAGCGCTGAGGTAAAGGCAAACCCAGACCACACTGTAGTGGAGAATAAAATCTCCCAAGTCAAACCGTTGGGTTGGGATATAAGGAAGACCCACCACCTTCAAGACTGTACCCAAAAAAAGCCCTTCCCAAATGCCGGCCAAAAGCTGAAGGATCCCAGGCCAATCGTGATCCCACATCCACCCCATCAGGTAGTTATAAACGACATCCCAAACACAGCCAAACAGACCTACGTAGAACAGCACCCAAAAATAGGTGAGGCTGCCGCCATGTCCAGTGATCCCAAAATAAAAGGGTAAACTTGCCAAAACACCAACGGTGGCCAATAAGAAAATGCGAGTTTGCCAGCGGCCAATCAGGGTCGGAGTCATCTTTTCCTCCAGCAGTTTTGCCTATCGAGATCATCAGGATCTATTTCGCTCCCGGTCTGTTTGAGAGAATCTTCTGGCCTTCACCCCCATCCGTTCTCCCTTTGGTAGAGAAGAGTTAGGGCTCAGCGCAACGCCACTTTCATGAGGCTAGCGCGATGAGGAATGGCCATGGTGTGCCGCCAATGTTTTACGTGTGGGACAGCGTTGATAACCAAAAACATCTCACAAAATCCAGAAGCGTTGCCCAATGTCGGCAAGCTAGGGGCTGATGTTTAGGGCCCACTTGCACCATTGCCACAGGGATCGGATCCCTTCTAAGCCTTTGACCCCCGGTGCCCGCAGTCGAGCCAGGTGTTCCACCGAGCGATGGGCACAGTACTGTAAGCCCAAAAACGTATCTACCGGCGCATAAGGCCCGCCCAAGGTGATGATCCCGGCAGCGTACATCCGCCCATCCTGGTTGCGCATCTCCGCCAGCTCAAAATCGTTGGAAACGTGCAGGCGTCCGTGGGGATTGAGGGGCAGATTGTAGTGGGTAATCAGGTCGTTGAGGAGAGGATTGGTCATGGGATCCGAAACCAAACCCGTACAGTCGATAACGAAATCGGCCTCCACCTTTAATTGCGTGTTGTTGTGGGTACCTCGAATGTAGGTTACCGGCTTACCCTTGTCGCCGGGAACCACCGACTCCACCTTGCCGAACACAATCGAGTACCAGCCTTCCCGCAGCCCTTGCCGCACGATCCGCCGCCATTTCCGCCGACTTGCTGTCGTGGTGCCGCCCCAAGCTTCCAGCAGTTCGCGCCGTTCCAGGGGGGTCGCCGCTTCCAATTTGGCACGCAGAACTCCTCCCCAAGTGCCCTTGGGCCAGTTGAAGGGCTGAAACTCCCAATGGTTATCCACTGCCCGTTTGGCTCGTCCGAAGCGATTACCGCTTTTGGGCGCACGGCTCAGATGCACCACCGAGATGCGGGGGTTGACTTTGCGGGCTTCGTAAAGGCGTTCCATCACCTGAGAGGCGACGATCCCAAATCCCCGAATTAGGACGGTGCCACCTTGTTTCTCCAACTGCTCATAAACGTGATCATGAGGCTCATAGCCGTGTACCACCGATCTCAAATCTCCTGTTTTTTCGCGAAACTCCTGCAGGTCGTTGAGCAACTTGATGGCCGGATATCCAGTTGCCAAATGGAGATACTTGGCCACCATAAAACGGTGATCCGTATGGCCGGGCCGCGTTGCCGAATAGGCCACCACATATCGCCCATCCTCCGTTTTGCGAATGGCGCGAATATGGCCGTAACACAACATTTGCTCCCAACCAATTCGGGCTGCCTCCCGATCCATTGAGGCGAATACATCCCCCGCCCGCGGCGTATAGGTATCTGCCAACAAGGGCTCACTAAATACCTGCCACAAAAAGCCGAATGCTTCCAACAATCGGCCGGAGAAAAAGGAACGCCAAGCATCCCGCAGAGCATAGCCAGGCCAGCCCCAAATGTTGTCTGGACAAGAATCGGAGCCAGAGCGAATTCGCTTCCAGCGGGGGATCTGGCAGTTGGTCAAAAGCCGTTCATACCGTTCGTAGGGTTTACGGGCAATGCTGATGACGCGGATGTGTTCCGGTCTGACCCCGTAGATGCGCAGGGTATCCACCCAGACAAAGCTGCCGATACCGCCGCCCAAGGCCAAATAGAGGGTCTCTTCCACAGGTAGTCCGGTGGCTTTGAGGGCGCTCAGGGCAATTTGCTCAGCTCGAAACAAATCCGGCGGGGGAAAATCCGAGCCAGCCCGCACTTCAGGAAGCTGCTCTGGGGCGAAAACCACCGTGGAAGCCGGGGGAACCTCAAATGCAGTGTCGGGTTGGGTGGCCGGGCGAATCAGTTCGGTGCGCGGCTCCAGCAAAAGAGTAGGGGTGGCGGTCAGAAGGGTGGCATTGGGATCCCTGGGGGACACCAAACCCACGGTGATGCTGTAGGGGCCAAGCTCCACCACTTCTCCCCCCTGGAGCACCCGGCGTGCCTGACGGATTTTTTCCCCATTGATGCGGCTGCCGTTGGCACTGCGATCTTCATAGATGACCTGGCCATCCTCACCGAGATAGACGAGGGCGTGATAACGGGAGATCTCCTGGCTGGCAAACACAGCCCGCGCCACTTCTCGACCTTGCCATTCCTGTGGCAATTGGGCCAGCTCCCTGCCCAAGGCAAGAGGCAATGGAAAAATCAGCTCCTGCTGTTCTTCGGTGATGGGATCTTCCCAGCTCAGTTGAATTTGCATAGCTTCTGCTCACCCCTATGGAGATCATGACGAGGCCGTTGAGAAAACACAGAACAACGCGACCTCACGGGTCACCTTGTAGTTTGCCTGGGATCCTTATTTTTCAATCCCTCAGGGACTTGGATTAGCCGCCGGGATCCCTAGAGAAAAATGGAAGGATCGTCGCTCTAGACAGGAGATCGCGGGGCTTTGTCAGCTTCTGAAGGCGGAACCACCAAGGTAGCACTCAAGACCAAATGCCCACAGTAGGGACAATTCTGACCCTGATATTCTGGGGGCAGATAGTGAGGGTTTTCCAGGCGGCTGCACCTAACCTTGAGGTTGCCCAAAGTACCGTGGCCGAGGGGAACCCCTTGATCCTTTCTGGTAACCTCTACAGATTTCACGCTCAGCACAATACGCCCCAATTGAATTTGGCTATTGGCCTCAAGCGCAAGCTCTTCCTGAATTATTTTTCGGCCATTCACCCAGACGGGGTTGGGCTGCTTAGGAGGCAAACGATCCCGAGTTAAGTTGCGAATGTGAAAGTTTAAGGTTTTGGGATCAAAATAAAGCCCGGCGTGAACTCCTGAAACCGAGCGAGTTGGGTCGTGAAGCACCACATCGCAGCCGGGATCCCGTCCAATGGTAACCAGCTTAGAGGGGACAGGCGAAACCGTTTGCGATCGGCGCCGGTCGGCCTCGGTCCATTCTAAAGTGAGTTGACACACAATCCCATTCTCCACCGTTCAGCGCCTCCATTCCCTAGATCGGCTTCAGCATATCCAAAGGTCAGCTTGGGGAAAGCAGAAGATGTCTTTTTCGTCAAAATTGTTATCTTTTTGGATAACTATAACCTACTCCCCTGACCAAAGGCTTGCGCTGATCCGGATCACCTGAGTTGGGATCTCCGAGTTACATTCCTGCTGGAGACCGTGCCCAAACGCTCCGCGCCGCTTCCGCG
>NZ_JANSHV010000043.1:0-8141 GCF_047461775.1 Synechococcus sp. R6-5 | reverse complement strand
CGCATAGCGCGGGTGTCGGGTAGTTTACCAAACAGCTTAAGACCTGCCATACGCCACAGCCTCTCCCCGGAAGAGGGAAAGGCTGGAACTGGGTTGGGAAGTAAACTGCTTTTCTGGTACTCTGGAATACTTGTGCTCTGTGGGCAGTTGAGAGTGGGGTTGCGGCCAGGTGCCCCCATCAGTAGGCTAAGCCCATGCTGCGGGTGGTTTCGGGGCCAAGGTAGACTCGGATGCTCAGAAAATCGGTGGGACAAGCGGTTTCACAGCGTTTGCAGCCAACGCAGTCTTCGGTGCGGGGGGCAGCCGCGATCATCCCAGCTTTGTTTTTTCCCTTCCAGGGCACCATCTCCAACACGTCGGTGGGACAAGCCCGCACACACTGAGTGCAGCCGATGCAGGTGTCGTAGATCTTGACCGAGTGAGCCATTAGCGTTCTCCAGTCGAGCAGGTTGAAACGTTAAAAAGAGGTTTACCGAATCCGCAGGGCAGCAGCATCGCTGCGCAAGTGCCCTCAGTGTACAGTAGTCCTGGGAAGCCTCCAAAATCTCCGATCCAAATGTTCAAACAAATTTACATCCGGTGGGCCAATGGGAAGGTTGCTGGGGTTGGGCTAGGATCGGCCTGAAGATGACAGGACAAGGGATCCCGAACATGGGGCGCTCGGTGCAAGATTGGCGAAGGCAAACTCAGGGCAATCTGCGTCGTCTGGGGCCAATTTTGCTGGAGATCTTCGAGGAAAACGTCCCTCGCCTACGCCGCTGGGATCAGCAGCTCACCGACTGGGTGCGCAGCCACCGCTGGGGGGTGGATCCGTCTCTGCCCAAGGTGGCTATCTATGTCCTGGGCGCAGTGGTGATCCTGGCGATCCCACTTCTCACGTTTGTGGCTTTGGGGGCCTTTCTGACCTTTCTGGGTGTCCAAATTGTCCAAAAGTGGTCACAAGGGGATCCCGCTCGCCAAACTCAGCGCCGCTATCTGCGCAGTGCTGACGCGGATGATGATGACTTTGATCTGGATTGAGAAAGGGGCTGCGGGGAATGGGCGGGCTAACTGTCCGCCGACCGTTGGGGCTCCTGGGAGTCTTGCTGCATGCCCAAGCGTTGTTTGACCTGTCTGATCACCTTCTGGTGAGAGCGGTTTTCCAGCCTGTTCAGGCCGATGGCGCCGGCCAGGATCCCCAACTGCAAGGCCAAGCTGGGCAAGGTGGTGTTCAAGTCCCGTCCCGCCAGGGCCTGAAAGAAAAACACAAACGCCCCGATGGTAGCCGAGAACCCCACCGCCAAGTAGATGAAGCGCCGCAAGCTGCGGTAGGGAGCGGCCAGCTCCGTCAACAGCCTCACCTGCTCTGCTGAAGAGGGATCCCGGCGTTGCGACAGGGGCGATCTTGGCTTGGGATCGGAGTCTGCCATTGGCTACACCTCCTCAGGCAACAAGAGGGGCTCCCGACCGGAAACCCCCGCCAAGACGGCTTCAGCAGCACGGCAGGCGGCCAGAATATCTCGCTCTTCCCCTCCCAAGTACACGCGGCCAAAGCTACCGAAAGGCATCACCTCCAGGATGTTGATCTGGGCAGATTTTTCTGCCTCGTTGGCAGCCAGGGGGGCATAGCCTGCCGGTTGCACCTCCAGGATGTAGAGGGTTTGGCCAGCCAGGAGCATTTGGCCACGGCGGGAACGGTTAATCAACTGGGTTTGGTGGGGATCGATGTTGCGGATGATCTGGCTGGAGATGATGCGGGGCTTGAGGCGCTCCTGTTCACTCACCCCTAAGGCAGCCAGAATCGCCCGTCCGGCGGTGCGGGTATCCCCTTGGTTGCTGGAGTGTACTTCCAGAAGGCCGTAGAGGCGTTCCACCACCTGCAGCCCCGGCCTCACCGAGGTGGCCTTCAGGGCAATATCCATAACGCGGTTGATCTCGATGCCGGGGGAAATCTCGACCCACAAAGAAGTGTCCCCAGGCAGGGGCAAAAAGCCGTAGGCTACTGTGCCCAGATAAGCAGCATACTGGGGTTGCAGCCGATCCAAAAACACGTAACTGCGAAGGTCGATCCCCAAAAAAGTCCTCCCTTTGGGCTCAGTTGGATGTTGAGCTGATGGCGATCTATTCTTTACTATTCTTATTCTTCTCCAGCCTCATCGCAGCTCTTGGGTCCTTGGGCGGGCCGACCAACCTTCCAGCTCTACAGGTCACCCTGAGCCACCACCTTCACCGTTGTCAGGGCTTCCACGTCGATGGGCCCGCGCACGTGCAGCCGCTGGGTAGAAATGCCCAAAGACAGGTCGCGAAACGCTCCCAACGTGGGGATCCCAGCTCCCCGGCCTGCCGAGAGGGGGGAAGTGTTGATGTGGATCAGGGCGGCATCTACTTCCTGGAGAAAGCGCTGGGCCGCCGATTGGCTATCGGTGAGGATCGTCTCCGATTGACGGCAACCATTTTTGTTAATCCAGGCGATCGCCTCCGTCAGGTCGGCAATGGGCTGCAGGCGCAGATGAGGTCGTTCCGTCGAGTCAAAGCCTTGCCCAAGCGGCTGGAGCTGCGGGAACTGTTCCAGAATGGGGGCGGCTGCCTGGATATCGATCCCGTGACCCAGCAAGTCCTCAATCAAGGCGGTCAGATGGTTGGTGGCCCAATCGGTGTGGATCAGCAGCCAGAGGGTGAGAGGCTGATAGATAGGGATCCCTTCTGAGCCGTACTGGGCCAGGGGATCCAACAAAGCCGACTTGACCAAGGGCCAAGGGGCAGTGCGATCCAGATAGATGTGGCCGTAGCCCAAATGGGTAGCCAGAGTCGGCACTTTGCTGGCCTGCAACAGGAACTCCACCCAGCCGGGGCGACCGCAGGGAATCACCAGGTCGAGGTAGCGGGTTTGCTGTAGCAACGGCAACAGTGGGGAATCTGCTTGGGGATCCGCCGTTTGGTCTTGGGCGGGCAAGGTTTGAATGGCTCCTTCCGGGATCCCGTGCTCATAAGCCGTCTCTGCCAACAGGTTGACCATAGCCTGGTGAGTTTTCTGGATGGGACCGCTGCTGGCCAAAATCACGCCATTTCCTGTTTTTAGGCACATGCCAATGCCATTTAAGGCAAACTCGGGGTAGATTTCGTAGACCAGAGCAATCAACCCCAACGGGACGCGGTAGCGGCCAATAAACAGGCCATTCTCCTGGCGGTGCCCTTTCTCCAGCTTGCCAATGGGATCCGGCTGCTGGGCCAGGAGAGTTAGCAACTGGGCGGATCGCTGTAGACGCTCGGGGGTGAGCTTCAGGCCGTTGAGGATCCACTCCGGTACGGTTTGCTCGCGGCAACTTTCCAGGTCGAGGGTATTGGCTTCCAGGAGCAGATCGGAGCGCTCCAACAAACACCGCGAGAGAGCCAGCAGGGCCTGGCGCTTGGTTTGGCTGCTCAACCGCTGCATCTGCGGTAGTAAGCGGCGTACCTGTCGCAGAGTGGTACCTAAGTCAAAGTCTGAACCGAAATCTGTCACTTGAACTTCTCCCGCCTAGCCCATTAGAGACAGACCCGCTGCGTTCTCCAGACCACTGCTAACAAGAAATGGTTGGATCCACAAGTGCTGGGGCTGCCAATTCTGGAGACCAGTCGCTGGAGAAAATCTCACTCACCTCAGGGCCGCCGCAGCAGCAGGATCGCCGTTACCATCAGCAGCGTTAGCAACAAGCCGAGAATCATGAACCAACTGAGCAACTGGGTTTGGTTTGGGAAGAGCACTGCGCCGATGAACCCAACCGCCAAGACAATGCCCAAGCTGAGGGTGAGGCCCAAGAGCGCGGATCCCTGTAGGGTGTTTTCCCGCCGCAACACCCATTGGTAGCCGTTCCAGAACCACATTTTGCGATAGGGATAAGAAACGGCCAGTTGCTCGATGTACAGGCGGTCGGGGGTAATGGCAAAAATATGCTGGCAACGGCTACACCCAAAGGCTTCGGTTAGGGTGATCAGGCGTAACTGACCTTGGTGGCAGCACGGGCAGGGGTAAATTTTGGCGGGCTCAAGGGTCTGAGCGACACGCGGGGCTGAGTTTTGACGGGGAGACTTGCGGGGAGAAGAGAAGGCCACAGCTCTCAGCCGGTGAGAAGTTGGGATCCCTCACATCCTATCTTCAGGAAAGCGGAGTCAAGCCACCCAGAGATGGTGGACGTAGCGCCAGGTGAGGATTTGGTTGAGGGCGAGGAAGATCAAAGCTAGAAGCCCGTAGCCCAGCTTCAGGATAGTGCCAAGATAGCCAAGCACCCTTTGGGGGATGAAGCTGAAATCGGTGTGTTTGGCCCAATGTACCAACGCCAACACCTGCAGGATGTGAACCGGCAGACAATAGCGGCTCATGCTTCGCTGGCCCAAGGGGCTCGTACCCGTCAGGGCAATGTAAAACATGGCCCAAGCAGCCAGATGAAATCCCAGCCGCTCCCGCCAACACTGGCTTCTACCTGCCATAACTCCTGCCGCATCCATTAAACCTGTAACAAGCAGGGATCCCAGGGTGGCAGACACAAACAGTTGGCTAAGAGCGTCAGCCCACAGCCCAGGGTCTTTCATCGGTGCAGAAAGAGAGAGTAAGCTTTGCCAGCGTTCGGCGGAAAGGACATATGTGCGAGCTTGGAAAATAGCTTGATAATTGGCTTTCACGCCGGTAAAGTAACGCTGCATTTCCAGGTAGAGATCCCAGCGTCCGAAGCGGAGCTGACAGTAGAGAAAAAAGCCCAGGCCACCCAACAGAGCCAAGCTCGCTGCCATACTCGTCCAAAACCAACGGCGGGCTTGGGTTCTCTCCCCCGCTTTCAGGAGATTCAAAAAAGGGAGCAGCGCCACCGGCAAGCCGACAATCCGAGCAGCACTCATCACCAAGCCGTGGATCCCAGCCAGGAGCATCAGCAGGGGACGGCCCCCGTGAATTGACCAGTAGAGAAAACCCAGTAGGCTGGCCATAAACAAAGATTCGCTGTAGCCCACGACCAGGTAAAAGCTGGTGGGATAAAAGAAGATGAGCAAACTGGCCAAAATTTGCCAGAGGGGGGGAATTTGCCACCTGCGGTAAAGCAGGAAAAGGTAAACCCACATCAGCCAGCAAAAGAGCTGGGCGGTGAGGTAGAGCCCCAGTTCAGGGTCAACTCCCACAAGGTGACTGATTGCGGCCACTGCCAGGGGATAGCCGGGGAAAAAAGCTACGTTGCTCTGCTCGTAGGCAATCTTGTCGAAACCCACAAACTGGTACCCCCGCCGCACAATGCTGAGATACCAATAGCTATCCCGCTGACTCAGGGCTGTGAAGGCAGAAGCATAGTCGCTCTCCTCACTCCAGAGGGAGATCATAAAGATCTGCAGCACTGTCAAGGCCAAACTGGGCAACAAGATTTGCCCTAAGAAAGGGGCAAGGTACTGCCGACCTCGCTGCAACAGATGACTGAGAGGAAAGCTCATCGCTGAATCGTTAAGGGTGAAGATGGCACTTTGATTTCTTCTTGGTAATCGTCGTCGGAGTTCACCTGCCAGAGATTGTGACTACCGGGTCGGAGAATGTTCTCAGCCGCCAGCAAGCCCATCAGTAAACTGTGATCTTGGTTGTTGTATTTAAATGAGCCGTAGCGGCCCATCACTTGTAGATTTTCAAACTGGCTGAGATACTCCTGCAAAATGGCTAAATCTTCTTTATAGCTACCGGTATAGATGGGATAAGTGCGGGGCAGGCGCACCACAAAGCCACTGTAGATCTTTTGATCGTGAAGCAGGCCAATTTGACGCAGCTCCTTCTCGGCCAAAGCCAGCAATTCCTCCTCAGGAGCTTGCCACAAGGGATCCCCAAAGTTGCACCAATACTCACAGCACAAGGGGGTTTGCTCTTGGTTGGGCAACATGGCCGGAGACCAATTGGCGAAGTTGGTCACCCGTCCCACCCCCACCGTTGGATCGTTGATATACAGCCAGTTATCGGGGAAGAGCTGGGATCCCTGCACAATCAAGTAAACCAAGACAGTATTGCGAAATCTGAGATTGCGGGCTGCCTGCAGCACTTGGGGGGGAGGCAATTTCCGCAGGCTCTGCACCAACACCGTCAGAGGGATCGAGGAAATGACGTGGGAGGGGGAGACCCAAGTTTCACTTCCATCCTGAAGATTGCGCAGTTGCAGCTCGACAACTTGGGATCCCCGATGTCTGAGGGTGACTACTTCTGTGTTGAGCAGGACTTTTTGTCCCTCGGCAAGCAAATACTCCTGCATTTTTTCATAGAGCTGCCCGGATCCCAGACGAGGAAACTGAAACTGGTCGATCAGAGACTTGGCCAAGCTTCGATTCCACCCCAAGGCCTTTTGGATGGCTTGCCCAAGGCTGAGACCTTTGATGCGCTGGGCAGCCCAATCAGCACTGATCTCGGTACAAGGGAGCCCCCAAAGCTTTTCCGTATATCCTTCAAAGAACATTTGAAAGAGTCGGGTGCCGAACTTGCCTTTGACCCAGTCGGCAAAGTTCTGGGGAGCTGGTCGCGGAATTAATTGTGCCCAGAGATAGGAAAGGACAATGTGCAGGCTTTCCCACCAACCCACTTTGCGCAGGACTTCCCAGGCCTGAATGGGGTACTGAAAATACTGCTTGCGGTAATAGATGCGGGTGAGCCGTCGGACGGTTACTTGCTCGGATTCCAAAACCTGATTCCACAACTCTCGCACCGGCAGGATTTTAGTGAAAAAACGGTGCGGGCCATAGTCCAAGATAAATCCCTGATACTGAATACTTTTGGCCAAACCCCCGACCTTCTCCTCTCGTTCTACCACCACTACGGAAAAACCCAGTTGGTTCAAGCGATAGGCAGCCGCCATGCCTGCCGGCCCCGCTCCCAGGATGTAGATGGGATCCCCCACTCTGTCTCTTCCCGAAACTGCTTTACAGGGACATTCTAAAACAGGTCGAGAAACTTCCCTACCATCGGCCAATTCCCTGCCAAACCCCAGGACAATGAGGG
This sequence comes from Synechococcus sp. R6-5, assembly GCF_047461775.1. Classification (NCBI taxonomy): domain Bacteria; kingdom Bacillati; phylum Cyanobacteriota; class Cyanophyceae; order Synechococcales; family Synechococcaceae; genus Synechococcus; species Synechococcus sp. R6-5. Next base: position 1,174 of record NZ_JANSHV010000043.1, on the reverse strand, counting down.
GAGAAGAGAAAGGTTAGACTGGTGAGGCTGCGGCTGGAGGCTGGCCTGTGCTGTTAACCAAGGGCTTTGAGGTGGAAATGTACACCGGCACCGCCGCCGGGGAAGTGGTGGGTCTATCGGATCGCATTTGCCAAGCTTTGCCGGGGTTTGTGCGGGAGCCGGATCGGCGCAATGTGGAGTACATCACCCCCCCTCTCCGCCGCTACGAAGACCTGCTCTGCGCTCTGCTGCGACCTCGCCTACAGTTGCGGCAATTTTTGCGCCGTCTTGGCCCTTACACCCTTCTGCCAGGGAGCACGCTAGCTTTGGGCGGCAGCGACCACTTCGAGCGGTCGGATCCCGGCAACCCCTACCACGACTACATCGAGCGCACCTACGGCACGCGGGTGGTAACCGCCAGCATTCACATCAATGTCGGCCTGCCGGATACCGAGGCTATCTTCCGGGCCTGTCGCCTGCTGCGAGCGGAAGCATCTCTCTACCTAGCTCTGAGCGCTTCCTCTCCTTTTCTGGACGGACGGGTGACGGGATCCCACTCCAGCCGTTGGCAGGTGTTCCCCAAAACGCCGGCTCAGGTGCCCTTCTTCCGGGATCACGCCCACTACATTGCCTGGATCCAGGAGCAGCTAGCCTTGGGCACAATGCAGAATGTGCGCCACCTGTGGGCCTCGGTGCGACCCAACGGCCCGGAGCGGCCCTACCACCTCAACCGCGTGGAGCTGCGCATTTGCGATCTGGTGGGGGATCCGGTGATGGTTCTGGCCATTACCGCCTTGGTGGAAGCCCGTCTCTGGCAGTTGCTGGCCCAGCCGGAAGCGCTGGATCCCTTGCGGGGGCCCTTTACCCCAACAGAGCTGGAGAGCCTTTGCGAAGCCAACGAGCAGGCTGCTGCTCGAGAATCGCTGCAATCTCGTTTGGTCGATTGGCGGACAGGCCGGGAACGGGCGGCCCAAGAGTGGATCGAAGAGCTGCTGACCGAAGCTTGGCGTATTGGCCAACCTCAAGGCTTGGGCTGTTTTCTAGCTCCCTTGCAAACCCTGCTCCACCAGGGCAATGAGGCCCAACGCTGGCTGAAGCAAGTCAACCAGGGATCCACACCTGCCCAGGTGTACCAACAGGCCATCCAGGAGCTGGCCGAACAAGACCGAGAGAGCATGACTCTAGTCAATAATAA
>NZ_JANSHV010000042.1:0-8670 GCF_047461775.1 Synechococcus sp. R6-5 | reverse complement strand
TAGCGGTTGGTGTCGGGTAGTTTACTCGATTGGTGATTGACCTGACCAGGGCCAGCACCTCTGCTGGGGCTGAGGCTTTCTTCATTTTGAATCTCAATTAGGCTTCGGGCATGAGGGGGCGGAACCCATGCTTGCGGGAAAGCTGCCCGATCAGATCCAATTTCTCAAGGGTGATCAAATTACGGCCCCAACTGAAATTGGTGTACAGCCCCTCAAACTCCAGCAGCATGGATTCAGCAAAGCAGGCAAAAAGCTGACGGGCCGGGTTGGCCACATTCAAAAACTGCATGATGTTCCATTCAATATCCAAAGAGTGCTCCACCATCCCCCCGTCAATGACGTAGAGTCCCTTTCGCTGCAAGCTGGAGGCGATGTTCTTTGGGTAGCCACCGTCGATGATGACACAGGGATCCGGCAAAACTTGGGGATCGAGGGCCATGCCTTGGCTCATGCTGGCCACCCAAACGATAAAGTCAGCGCGGGGCAGGGCCTCTTCCAGCGAAGAGATCTCCCCCTGCTTGAGCTTGGCCTGCAATTCCTCCAGACGCCGTCGCTCTCGGGCGATGAGCAACAATTTGCCCAAGTGAGTGTGGGCCACCAACCATTGACAAATGGCGCTGCCGATATCTCCGGTCGCCCCCACCACCGCAACCGTAGCGGCTGCCAAGTCCATGGCGTAGCGCTGGGCCGCCAACTGCAGTTGCTGACAGATGATGTAGGCCGTGTGGGTATTGCCGGTGGTAAAGCGTTGGATCTCCAAGTCAATGTTGCGGACTCGCCGGAGACTGTCGAGGCGAAAAGTCTCAAAAATGATGCTGCTAAATCCCCCCAAAGCAGTAATGTTCAAGCCGCGCCGCTGGGCCAGAGCCATCGCATTCAACACTTTCCGACAGGCGGCCTTCACCCGTCCCCCCGCCAACATCTCCGGCAAGAAACAGGATTCGACGTACTGCCCATAAATCTTTTGGCCGGTGATGCTGGTTACCATGATCTCGTCCACCACCTGAGGGGGAGCCATGCACCAGAACTCCAGGTCGCTCTCCGCATATTCGGAATAACCCAGCTTGTCTGCCACCCGCTTCGCATGGGCCAGGCTGGTCAAGTGCCCAATCAGGCCGAACATAAAGGTTTACCCGCTTGGATAACTGATGGATCCCATCAAAACATGTCCATACCCGCCTGTAGCCAGCCTAGAACTGCAGTCCGCCGGCAGAGGATGAATGCTGAGGTGGGTCATGCTGCCCGCAAACCCTGGGCTGAGAGGCGCATCACCTCGCGGGTGCTGAAGCCGATGTTGGCCAGCGCCTCTCCATAGGCAATCATAAAATCCTCGACGATGGCCTCGCGATCCATATAGATGGCTTCTACATCCTGGTCCACCTGCTGCAGCATCTGCCAGACCAAGGGCAGGTTCTGGGCGTTGGCCGCTTCGATCTGCCCTTTGACCTCGCCAAAATGCTCCCCTAGCCAGCGCTCTCCAAAATTGAGGTGCAGATATTCATCCTTGACCACCCCCTCGGTGATCTTGCGGGCAAACTCATCGGCGACGGGGATGTAAATGTTGTAGGCGGCAATGGCAAAGCATTCGATGATCAGCGACTGAATGACCAAGCAGGTAACTAGGTCTCCGGCTGCTGCCGCTTTTTGGAAATTGTTGCGCAAAGGGGTGAAGAAAGTGCGGGCAAACTCCCTATCCGGCTCTACCTGCAGGTTTTTGCCGCAGGATTGAAAGCCTTTCATGTGCCGCAATTCCATCTTGGCCAGCTTGTGCAGCTCCTCTGCCCCTTCCGGCAACATCTCGGCCAGCTTGAGGTAGTTGTCGTGGGCTTCTTGTTCCCCTTCGATCACAATGCCGTTGATGCGAGAGTAGGCCTGCCGGTAAACCGCGCTGCCATAGTCCAAGGTGGTGCCACCCTCATCGGCTAAAGGCTGGGGGGTATTGGGCAGGACGTTCACTGGGGCCATACTCATGCATCTCCTCTCGGTGTTGTTTGGGTGTTGTTGATTGTCTATGCTGACTCGACAATCGCCTCGATTGCAGTTGAATCGCTCTCTTAATCAGAATAGCTGTAGCTGCCGCAGAATTGGCGGGATTCCTTTTGCGGAATGATAGGGGTCTGCTAGGGTGAGGGTTCGAGTGCCGTTGTGGAGCCTGCTGTATGTCTGCTCTTGGGGATGGCCTGAACCAACTGCGCCAGTTGCTGGTGGAGCTGGAGGAACGATCCCTCGATCAGCCGATTGGCAGTGCCGAGGAGGTGTTGCAGGCCATTGAGCTAGCCACGGCTTTTGAGCTGTTTGAGGCGGAGAGCAGCGGTTTGCTGCTGCAGATTGTGGCCAATCTCTGGGATCGGGTACGGCAGCAGGATTTGTCTCCAGGGGAGATTCAGACGGTATCGGAGAAGTTGCGGGCGGTGGGCTATACCGATGCTGAGATCCAGGAGATCCTGGACTTGGAGCCGGAGGACTAGCCCCATTTCCCCCTCTAGGCTTGAACCATGCCCAGCTCTGCTGGAGTGATATCCGCTTCCATCTGAGTGGTGGCGTCGTAGCAAGCCCCTCGCAGGTTGGCCAGCTTGAGTTTGCACTGGGCAAGAAGGGCTCCTCTCAAGTTGGCCCCGGTGAGATTGGCCCCTGCCAGGTCCGCTTGGCTGAGATCGGCTTCGCTCAAGTCCGCTTCCGCCAGGTTGGCCCCACGCAAGTTGGCTCCCTGCAATCGGGATCCCTGCAGCTTGGCTTTCTCTAGGTTGGCCAGCCGCAGGTTGGATCCCTGCAGATCCGCTTGGCTGAGGTCGGCGCCGCTCAGGTAGGCCCGCTCCAGGTTGGCAGAGGCCAGCTTTGCCTGGCGGAGAATGGATCCCCCCAAGTCGATCCCGGCCAAGTCGGCCCCGGCCAGATCAGCTCCGGCCAGTTGGCTGTTGCTGAAGTCCCGCTCACCGCTGCCGTAGCGTTGCAACAGGTCTGCTCCAGTTTCCACCATCGCTGTTTTCCACACCGGACGAATGGATCCTACCTAGGAATAGAAGGGCCGCCAAGAGCACGCTAGGATAGGCGCAAGCCGTTTTCCGGGATCCCCCCTTATGAGCTTGCCCCGTGTGCCCCGAACTCGACCTCGCCCCAAGCTGCGCTCGATCCCTCGCCGCCAAACCGAATCCGCCCTCTATGCCGAAATGCAGCAGCTCACCGTGGAAAAGCAGCGGCTCAACCAAGAGCTAGAGTTTATTCGAGAGCGGCAAGGGCAAATCCACGCGCGACTCCAGGAAATCGAGCAGGCCATGCAGCACCTTCAGCAGGAGGCAAAAGCCTTCCGGGATCCCGCTCCCCCCTCTGAACCGGCCCAGCTCAGATCCCGCCCTTCCCGCTTCCCGCCCATGACCTTCGAGTATTGAGGGATCCTATAAATCTCAAAGAAGACCCAAGATTCAAAGCAGACCTAAGCAACAAGTCAGGGGATTCTGTAGCCAACTTAACTATTTGCTGCTTATCTCAACCCGACTCCAGAATCTGGGCCAGCGAACAGCTGTTCTCAAGCTGGCTGCACAGTTACCTGAACTTCAGGGCTTATGACTTCTTCTCCCCAGATATCGTCAGATATCGTCGGTCTAGAGCGTTTTGCTAAGGCCCTGCCCAGGCAACTTTCGGGCGGTATGCAGCAGCGGGTGGCCATTGCCCGAGCTCTGGCGGCCCAACCGAAGATTTTGCTGATGGATGAGCCTTTTGGCGCTTTGGACGTGCAAACCAAGGAGACGATGCAGGAGTTTTTGCTGGATCTCTGGCAGCGCACGCGCACCTCAATTTTGATGATTACCCACGATGTGGAAGAGGCCGTCTTTCTGGCCCAGCGCATCTATGTACTCACGTCCCATCCTGGGCGGGTGAAACGGGAGATCCGAGTTGATTTCCCCAGCCGGCGCGACTACAGTCTCAAGCGCACTTCTTCCTTCCAAGAGGTGAAGGACGAGATCTTGGCTCTCCTACGAAACCAGAAAGGGATCCCGTTGAGCGACGCTGCGCCCGCGGGCTGATCAGGCAAACACCACCGTTTTGTTGTGGTACACCAGCACCCGATTCTCCAGGTGATACCGCACTGCCCGTGCCAGGACTAGGCGTTCCATGTCGCGGCCTTTGCGGACGAGGTCGGCAACGGTATCGCGGTGACTGACCCGCACCACGTCTTGCTCGATGATCGGCCCTTCGTCCAGATCTTCGGTGGCATAGTGGGCAGTCGCGCCGATGATCTTCACCCCCCGTTGATGGGCGCGGTGGTAGGGGTTGGCTCCGGCAAAGGCGGGCAGGGTGGAATGGTGAATGTTGATGACCGGCGGGGCTTGGCGGAGCAGCGACCCACTCAAGACCTGCATGTACTTGGCCAACACCACCAGGTCAATTCGATATTCCTGCAGGAGAGCGAGCTGACGGGCTTCGGCTGCGGCTTTGCCCTCTGGAGAAACGGGGATGTGGTAGTAATCGATACCGAAGGAGCGGGCCACCGATTCCAGGTCGGGGTGATTGCTGATGATCAAGGGGATCTCGGCGGGCAGTTCTCCCGCCCTTTGCCGCCAGATCAGATCCAAAAGGCAGTGGCTTTGCTTGCTGGCCCACAACGCAATGCGACGGCGAGTGTCGGAAAAATGCAGTTCCCAGTTGGCTTGGATCCCACGGGCAATACCCGAAAAGGCGGGGACAATTTCCCCTCGCTCCAGTTGGAAGCCCTCCAAGTCCCACTCGATGCGGCTCAAGAACAGTCCTGCCTCGGGATCCGTATGGTGATCGGCGTGAATGATGTTGCCGCCGTAGCTGTAGATGAAGCTGGAGAGCTTGGCTACCAGCCCTTTTTGATCAGGGCAAGATACCAACAGGGTGGCACTGGGCATCGGTAGACAACAGCCTCAACTTTGTGGGGACTGGCTCTCCCCAAGAGCAATCCATTCTCAATCTACCCGGTTGATCTCTTCCAATAGCCAGGGATCCACCGGCTGGCCATCCCAACGCTTTAGGTCGATGCGAATCCACATCGCCGCAGAAGAGCCGGCAGGGGGCAGTTCCTGGTGAAACGAGATCTCATAGTCGGACGGGTTCTGACCATGTTGCCGCAGCCAGGTCTCCACCTTGGCAGGAGCGAAGTAGGACTGCCCTTGCTCGAACAAGCGCGTGATTTCCAGGCCGAAGCAAAGGGGGTTAAAGCGGGGCATAGACTAAGCAGCGTCTGCGGTTTGAGCGTCGTCGGCTACGGATGGGACGGGATCCGTCTCTGGGGGGGGCGTATCGGCAACTGACTCGGTGACTGCTGTTCGGGAAGCCTTGGGAGTGGCAGCAGCCGTTGTCCCGCGGGTGGCTTTTTCCAGCTCTTGGGCCTCTTTGTTCAGTTGCGCCTCGAACTCTCTGGAAGCATCCTGCAGGCTGCGCAGGGTTTTGGCCAGCGTGCGACCGATCTCCGGCAGTTTGCGGGGCCCAAAAACCAAGAGAGCCACCGCAAAGATGACCAACATTTCCGGCAGTCCAACACCCAAAAAATTCATGAGCCTCGGCAGAGTACGGTTTGGTCGGGATCCCTTCGCCTCCCTAGAGTGACATTTTCTTGCCGCGGACTGCAAGTAACTGCCGGCTCTCCTCATCCATTCTGATGGCTTTGGTTGGCTTTGGTGTTCTCCTCTCAGCTCATCTGGGCCCACCTCTCCCTGGCCGGCCAAGTCAAAATGGTAAGATCGCATCATTAATCAATGTTCTTCATCGGCCTAGGCTTGCCCATGCTCCAAACCCTACAAAAGCTCCTTGGGGATCCTAACGATCGGAAGATCCGGCAGTACCGTCCTGTCGTCAAGTTGATCAACTCGCTGGAGATCGAGATCGCCTCTCTTTCGGATGCGGAGCTCAAGGCCAAGACCACAGAGTTTCGCCAGCGCTTGGACAGAGGAGAATCTCTGGACGATCTCTTGCCGGAGGCGTTTGCCGTGGTGCGGGAGGCCGCCAAGCGAGTTTTGAACTTGCGCCATTACGACGTACAGCTCATCGGCGGCATGGTGCTGCACGAAGGCCAGATTGCCGAAATGAAAACCGGCGAGGGCAAAACCCTGGTCGCCACCCTGCCTGCCTACTTGAACGGCCTGACTGGGAAGGGGGTTCACATCGTTACCGTCAACGGCTACTTGGCCCGTCGGGACTCGGAGTGGATGGGGCAGGTGCACCGTTTCTTGGGCCTGACGGTCGGTCTAGTGCAAGAGGGCATGTCGCCCGAAGAAAAGCGCCGCAGCTACAACTGCGACATTACCTACTGCACCAACAGCGAGCTGGGCTTCGACTACCTGCGGGACAACATGGCCACCGATATCAAAGAGGTGATGCAACGGCCCTTTAACTACTGCATCATCGACGAGGTGGACTCAATCCTTATCGACGAGGCCCGCACTCCCCTGATCATCTCCGGTCAGGTGGCTCGCCCCTCCGAAAAATATCTGCGGGCAGCCCAGGTGGCGCGGGAGCTGATCCGAGATGAACACTATGAGGTGGATGAAAAAGCCCGCAACGTCATCCTTACCGACGAGGGGTTTGAAGCCGCCGAGCGGTTGCTGGGGGTCTCTGACCTGTTTGATCCCAAGGATCCCTGGGCGCACTTTGTCTTTAACGCGGTGAAGGCCAAAGAGCTCTTCATCAAGGATGTCCACTACATCGTCCGCAATCAAGAGGTGGTGATCGTGGACGAGTTCACCGGGCGGGTGCTCCCCGGCCGCCGCTGGTCTGATGGGCTGCACCAGGCGGTGGAGGCCAAAGAGGGGGTGCCGATTCAAAGCGAGAGCCAAACCCTGGCCACCATCACCTACCAAAACCTTTTTCTGCTCTATCCCAAGCTCTCTGGCATGACGGGCACGGCCCGCACCGAGGAGGCCGAGTTCGGCAAAACCTACAACCTGGAAGTTACGGTGATCCCCACCAACCGACCCATCCGCCGCAAAGATGCCCCCGACTTGGTGTACAAGACCGAAAGGGGCAAGTGGCAAGCGGTTGCCGAGGAAATTGCCCACATGCACGCCCAGGGGCGCCCCGTCCTTGTGGGCACCACCAGCGTGGAAAAATCCGAACGCCTCTCGGCCATGCTCAAGGAAATGGGGATCCCCCACAACCTCCTCAACGCCAAGCCAGAAAACGTGGAGCGGGAGGCGGAGATCATTGCCCAGGCGGGGCGAAAAGGCGCTGTAACCATTGCTACCAACATGGCCGGTCGAGGCACGGACATCATCTTGGGAGGCAATGCGGAGTACATGGCCCGCCTCAAGCTGCGGGAACGGCTGATGCCCAAGCTGGCTCAATTGGACGCCGACAACCCCTTGGGATCCGTTCAGATGGTGGGACGGGGGGGTGGCCAGGGATTTGGTGGGACAGCACCCAAGCCGAAAAAATCCTGGACGGTGGTCTCCCCCAATTTTTACCCCTGTGAGCTGTCGGCCCGCACCAACCAAGCTTTAGACGAAGTGGTGGCAGCAGCCGTGACCAAGTATGGGCTGAACCGTCTGCCAGAGCTGGTGGTGGAGGATCTCATCGCAGTAGCTTCCGAGAAAGCGCCGGTGCAGGATCCGCTAATTTTGCAACTGCGGGAGGTTTACAACAGCATCAAAGCCGAGTACGAAAAAATTACTGAGGCCGAGCACGAAGAGGTGGTGAGGCTGGGGGGCCTGCATGTGATCGGTACGGAGCGCCATGAATCCCGCCGTATCGACAACCAGCTGCGGGGCCGCGCCGGGCGACAAGGGGATCCCGGCTCCTCGCGGTTTTTCCTCAGCTTGGAAGACAACCTGCTCAAGATTTTCGGTGGCGAGTGGGTAGCCAAGCTCATGGACACGCTCCGGTTGGAAGAGGACATGCCCATCGAGCACCCGCTGCTCAGCAGCAGCCTGGAGAACGCGCAGAGAAAAGTGGAAGTGTACTACTTCGACATGCGCAAGCAGGTGTTCGAGTATGACGAGGTGATGAACAACCAGCGGCGGGCCATCTACTCAGAGCGGCGGCGCATCTTGGAGGGGGAGAACCTCAAGACCAAGATCCTCGACTACGTGCGCAAAACCGTCGGCGAGATCGTGCGAGCGCATGTCAACCCAGAGCTGCCCCCGGAAGAGTGGGAAATCGACAAGCTGACTGCCAAGATGCAGGAGTTTGTGCCGCTCTTGAAGCAGAACCTCAAGGTTGAGGATCTGCGGGATCTCTCCTACGAGCAGATCTTGGACTACCTGATCAAGCAGGCAGAACTGGCCTATGAGGCCAAAGAGGCTTTTCTGGATACCTTTGAGCCCGGTTTGATGCGCAAGGCAGAGCGCTTTTTCCTGTTGCAACAGGTGGACACCCTCTGGCGGGAACACCTGCAGCAGATGGAGGCGCTGCGGGAAGCTGTGGGCCTGCGAGGCTACGGTCAGAAGGATCCCCTGATCGAGTACAAGAACGAGGGCTACGAGCTGTTCCTGGAGATGATGGACAACATCCGCCGCAACACGGTGTACAACCTATTCATCTTTACTCCCCAAATTGTGCAAGTGCCCCAGGCATCGCGACCGGCTCCGGCACCCACTGCGGCTGCCAGCCCTGATCCCAGCTCTGCTTCAGGGGTGGTGGAAGCCGATTTCACGGAAGAATAATTGGCGTAGAGAGAAGTCAGCGGGGGAGCATGACTCTAGTCAATGATAAGCT
>NZ_JANSHV010000041.1:0-12306 GCF_047461775.1 Synechococcus sp. R6-5 | reverse complement strand
GCTTTTCGACATCGCCCGAGAGCTTTTCAACCCGCTCCGAGAGTTTTTCGCTATCCCCTGAGAGCCGATCGATCCGCCTCAAAACTTCCTCTTGTTGTTGGGTGAGACGAGCTATTGCTTGGCTATTGGCCTCGACCAGGCGCTCGACCCGCTCTAGGCGCTCTTCTGTTGAAATCGTCATAGGGGCTAACAGTCGCGAGTACGGTACACCAGGATACCAATCCTATGCTATTGCCGACTGTTCGTCTCTCCGGCAGGGGTTTAATGGGAGGGCCTCCCATTCTGCTGCCCTGGATTGGGTGCGGTAATCTTGAGATCGTGAAGTCTTGTTCGTTAGCTTCCATGCCGTCAAAAGATCCAACTCCTCTGCCCAAGCCCCAGTCGCCATCAGGGGAAACCCCTGCCAGCTCGGGATCCCGCAGCTGGTGGCAGGCGCAACGGGAAAACCTTCTGACGGTGGTGCTGGCTCTGTTGCTGGCCTTCGGCATTCGCACCTTTGTGGCAGAGGCGCGTTGGATCCCCTCCGATTCGATGCTGCCCACTCTGGAAGAAGGGGATCGGCTGGTGGTGGAAAAGGTCAGCTACCGCTTTGGTTCGCCCAGACGAGGCGATATTATTGTTTTCAACCCTCCCGCCAAACTGAACTTCGACGGGGCCTACATCAAGCGGGTGATCGGCCTGCCGGGAGATCGCATTCGCATCGCCAACGGTGAGGTCATCATCAACGGGATCCCGCTGCGGGAAGACTACATCTATGCCCCCCCCGACTATTCTTGCCCTGGCGAGCGCTGTCCTGGAGTTCCCAATCAGGGATCCGAATTCGTGGTTCCTCCCCGCTCCTATTTTGTGATGGGGGATAACCGCAACGACAGCCAAGACTCCCATGTGTGGGGTTTCTTGCCGGAAGAAAACATCATCGGCAACACCATTTTTCGCTTTTGGCCCCCAAATCGCCTACACTTTTTCGCCCCGCCAGAATATCCTGAGCTTCTTCCAGAGGCCCAAGTGTTGGGCAACACAGCCCGGTAGAAAGCCAGCTTGACCCTGTCGGGACTGCTCAGTGCAGCCGCTCCAGCACATAGTCCACCATCTGAAACAAAGCACGACGCGCCGCAGAGTCCGGCAGGCTATACAGCGCTTCGGCAGCCCGCTGGGCGTAGTCGCGGGCCAACTGACGAGAGCGTGGGATCCCTTCGCTTTGATACACCCACTCCAGGGCCTGCTTCAGGTCTTGCGGGTTGGACAGCTCCCTGAGAATGAGCTCTCGCATCTGGGGAAATTCCTCTAGGGCAAACAGAACGGGTGCAGTGAGGTTGCCCTGGATGAGGTCGGATCCCACAGGCTTGCCAAGCGTCTCTGCCGAAGCGGTGAAATCCAGCAGATCGTCGACAATCTGAAAAGCAATGCCCAGATCCCGCCCAAAATCGAACAGGCGATCCGCCACTTCCTCGCTAACCCCGCTCAGCAGGCCAGCAGCCTTGGAACTGCCGGACATGAGGGAGGCCGTTTTGTAGAAGCTCTTGGCCAGGTAGTCTTCCATCGACACATCCGGGTCGAAGCGGGTGAGGCTCTGGCGCACCTCTCCCTCCGGCAAATCCATGATTACTTTGGAAAGGAGCTTCACTACCTCCAGGTTGTCCAGATTGGCCAAGTACCAAGCAGCTTGGCCGAAGAGGTAATCCCCCGCCAGCACGGCTATCCGATTGTCGAAGAGGGTATTCACCGTATCGATGCCCCGTCGCACATCGGCAGCGTCGATGACATCGTCGTGAACCAGGCTGGCCGTGTGGATCATCTCAGTAATCTCTGCCAAGCGCCAATGCCGTGGGGTAATCTCTCCATCTGGAGTGGTGGCGCGGGCGATGAGGAGCACAATGGCTGGCCGGATCCCTTTCCCCCCCGCCGAAAACAGATGTTCGGCAGCCATGGCCAGAATGGGGTGCTTGGCACTGACCAACCGCGTCAGGTTCTGGCGTAAACGCTCCAGATCCGCTTCTACAGGGCCAAAGGGGGAGAGCACAGAGGTCATGGAGCCAAAGTATGAGAGGTTTTACAAAATTTCACATCTTTTTCTATTGTAGAGTACCCCATCGTTCTCGGGGAAAACCAAGCGGTATCATGCAGGCAGTCCTTTGCCCTTTTTATGTCGGATCCCGTCCCCCCACTTCGATCTCATTCCGTTCCACCGCTCCCTTCAGAACCCGATTGGGAGGAGGAGTGGGAGCTGGCGCTGGAAAAGCCGCCGCTGTCTGGGCGGGCCCAGCCTCACCATCATGATCCCCAGTCTCGGCGCAAGTTGACCAACCGCTTGGCTCGCATCGAAGGGCATGTGCGTGGGATCCGCTCCATGATCGAGCAGGATCAGCCCTGTCCAGATGTGCTGCTGCAAATTGCCGCCGTCAAGGGAGCGCTGGATCGGGTGGCGCGGCTAATTTTGGACGATCACATTCGCCACTGCATCCGCCATGCCATCGAGACCGGCAATATCGAAGTGGAGCTGGAGGAGTTGCAGCGGGCTCTGGATCGCTTTATCAGCTAAGTCTCGATGGCCAGATTTAACTTGATGAAAGTCTCCCCTTGCTTGGCTCAGGGGAACGCCAAACTGGGCTGTCAATATCTGCAGCGGGGGCTGGCCGTTGTGATGCTATCTAGTACCCCAGGTCATTCAGAAGGTTGGGGGGAGGGCTGGGTATAGCGCTCCAGCAGAGATGCGCTTTTGAGTTGCCACTGCAGTCCCATGAAGGCCCAGTCGATAAACTCGTTGATCTCCTCAGCGCTGAACTGCATGGCTTTGCCGATCTCGAAAATTAGCTCCTCTTCTTTTTCCACCAACTGGCTATTCACCACCGCCATTGCTGCCAAATCCCGCAGGATCAAGGCCCCTGCCGCATTGCGCATGGGCGGGATCCCGCTGATATCCAAAGGTGCACCTGCTTCATCGGCCAGATAGGTTTGGGCCAGTGGCGCTTCGATGCCTACCCCTTCTGCGATTTGCATGAAGAAAGAGGTTTCTTCTTCGTCCAACTGGCCATCTACTCGGGCCACCGCGATCAGGGCCTTGAGGTAGAGCTGGCGCTGCTCGTCTGTCAAATCGGCGTAGTTGATCATGGGAGTTGCTGCTGAGTGTAGGGTTTTCTCTTCAACTCTGCCATGAAGGTTGCCTTCCAAACCGGGGTCGGACATTTTCCAGTCAAGTTCCAGTCAAGCAGAAAATCGCTTAAAATAAAAAGCCTGTGTCTACCGGCCAAACGCCAAAGGCTCGGAGCGAGGCTCTGGAGCTTCAGCAGGCTTGGCGGGTCTAGGCGAACTCTTTTTTGGATTTGGATCTTTACAGCTTGCGGAGCGTCCCCCAAGGAGTGGATACCCCATGGTCAAATTGCGGCTCAAGCGCTACGGAAAAAAGCGGCAACCCAGCTATCGCATCATCGCCATTGAAAGTAAAAGCCGCCGTGAAGCCCGTCCGCTAGAGGAACTGGGTTACTATAACCCGCGCACCAAGGAGACGGTTTTGCAAACGGCAGGCTTGCTGAAGTGGTTGCGTTGTGGCGCTCAGCCCACAGAGACCGTGGACAGTCTCCTCAAAAAGGCCGGCATCTACGAGATGTTGAAAGCAGGGGAAGGCGGAGTGGTTGCCTCGATTCGCATCTCGGCCATGGCCAAGCCTGAAGCTGGGATCCCTGAGGCGGCAGAAGAGGCCCCTGCAACAGAATCCGTGGCCGAGGCTGAGGTCGCCGATGTTCCCGAGTCTGAATTGAGCGAAGCTGCCACTGAGACAGCAGCGGCAGAATTAAGTCCTCCAGAAGCTGAAGTTGAAAAGCCTCAGGTTGAGGAAGCGGTTGAGGCCTAGGGTCGGCTAAGCTTGGCTTGGCCAGTTGTTCCCTCCTGTCGTCTAGCTCTCTATGCCAGACTACAAGGCTCTCGCCCATCTTTTGATCGAACCGTTGCTCAGCAGCGCCTCTCTTCAAATGGATGTGGAAACCACCTGTGGCGGGCGAAAGGTATGGCTGCGGCTGGCCTTTGACCCGAAGGATCGGGGGCGGGTATTCGGGCGGGGCGGGCGCACCCTGCAAGCGATTCGACAGGTGATGATGGCCGCAGCTCAGTTGGCAGGTCAATCTCTGTACATCGATATCTACGGAGAGGCGGGAGAGCGGAATCGGGAGGAGCGGGAATGAGCCAAATTCTCACCTTTCTGGGCAAGGGGGGCACAGGTCGGAGCACCTTGGCCGTGGCGGCAGCTCGGGCCGCAGCCCAGCAGGGGCGGCGGGTGCTGTTGGTGGGCCATCAGGCGGGGCCGGGGCTGGAAATGCTTTTGGGCGGGATCCCGCTTTCCGGCGAGCCGGTGACCATTGCTGCCAACTTGAGCGTGGTGCAGTTGCGGACAACCCAGCTGCTGGAGCAGTTCTGGACGGCGGCCAAAGAGCTGGAAGCCCGATACGTGCGCACCCCCTTTTTCCGGGAGATCTACGGCCAGGAACTGGGGGTGTTGCCGGGCATGGATCAGGCCCTGGCCCTGGAAGCTCTGCGCCGTTACGATGCCAGCGGCCAATACGACTGCATTCTCTACGATGGGCCAGGGGATCTGACCACCTTGCGGGCCTTTGGGATCCCGGAGGTGGCCAGTTGGTACTGGCGGCGGGCTTCCAAGGCTTTTTTGGGATCCGACTTGGCCAAAACCCTGCGACCCTTTGCCGAGCCCTTGTTGCGTTCGGTAAGCACCGTGGAATTTTCCTCCCTGGAGGATCTGCCGGAGCGGTTGGGGAGCATGACCAACCTTTTGGAGCAGGGACGACAGGCTATTGCCAATCCGCGCCGCGTGTTGGCCCACCTGGTGACCACCCCTGACCCGATGGCCGTGCAAACCGCCCGTTACCTTTGGGGGAGTGCTCAGATGGTGGGGCTGACGGTGGGTGGCCTCTGGGTTACCCCTCTGGCTCCGGGAGAGGTCTCGGCCGCCGATTTTTTCCCGCTGACACTACGAACACTCCCCCTGCGTCAGGGATCCGATTGGTCGGCTTTGGAAGCAGCGGTGGGGGGGATGTTCGCTGTGCCGGATGTGCCGCCGCCCGTGGCCATCGACGAGGGAGCCCGTACAGTCAAGCTGTTTATTCCCGGCTTCAGCAAGGCCCAAATCGAGCTGAGCCAGTCAGGCCCGGAGCTGACCATTACCGCCGGAGATCAGCGGCGCAATTTGTTCTTGCCCCCCAGCTTGGCAGGTCGGCAGGTGACCGGGGCCAAGTTTCAAGAACCCTTCCTGGTCATCAGCTTCGGCTAAAACGATCCCCAGTTGTTCCCCTCTGTTCGCGTTAGCGGTATGGAGTCCTCGGGAGAGAGCGATGTTGGCCAAACGGATCATTCCCTGTCTGGATGTGGCGGCAGGGCGGGTGGTGAAAGGGATCCAGTTTGTGCAATTGCGGGATGCCGGGGATCCGGTGGAGCTGGCCCAGGCTTACGATCAGGCAGGAGCCGATGAGCTGGTCTTTTTGGACATCACCGCCACCCACGAAGAGCGGGAGATCTTGCTGGAGGTGGTGCGGCGCACCGCAGAGCAGGTGTTCATTCCCCTCACGGTGGGAGGGGGGATCCGCGATCTGGAGGGGATCCGACAACTGCTGCGGGCCGGGGCGGACAAGGTCAGCCTCAACTCGGCAGCGGTTCGGGATCCTGATCTCGTGACTCAAGCCAGCCGCTGGTTTGGATCCCAGTGCATTGTGGTGGCCATTGATGCTCGCGCCAAGCCGCAGGGAGGGGGATGGGAGGTATACGTGCGCGGGGGGCGGCAGCCGACGGGCCTGGACGCGGTGGAGTGGGCCAAAAGCGTGGCCGAGCGGGGGGCAGGGGAGATCTTGCTCACCAGCATGGACGCCGACGGCACCCAGGCCGGCTATGACCTGGAGCTAACCCGGCGGGTGGCCGAGGCGGTGTCGGTGCCGGTGATTGCCTCAGGAGGAGCAGGGGAGTGTGCTCATATCCGCCAAGCTCTGCAGGAGGGAGGGGCGGAAGCGGCTCTATTGGCCTCGCTGCTCCACTATGGCCGGCTGACGATTGCGCAGATCAAAGCCGACTTGGCCGCCCATGCCATTCCGGTGCGTTTCTAGCTTGGGGAGGGATCCGTGCAGGCTCAAGATCTGGCCGCTCTCCTGCCTGAGGTGTGCCGCCTGGCAGAAGCAGCAGGGCAGGCCATCTTGCCCTTCTATCGGCAAAAATCGCTGCCGATCCAACTCAAAGCAGATGCCTCCCCCCTAACTGAGGCGGATCTGGCTGCCCACCACCTGATCCTGCAGGGCCTGCAAGAGTTGACCCCAGGGATCCCGGTGCTCTCGGAAGAATCGGGCGGGATCCCTTACCCAGAGCGGCAACAGTGGGAGCGGTTTTGGCTGGTGGATCCCTTGGATGGCACCCGAGAGTTTATCGGGCGCAACGGCCAGTTTACGGTGAATATTGCTCTCATCGAGGAAGGGATCCCCATCCTGGGGGTCGTCCATGCCCCAGCTCTGGGCCTCACCTACGCGGCTGCCCAAAAGCTGGGGGCCTGCAAGAGGGAAAGGACTCCGTCCTGCGTTCACGAACAGCCCATCCGCACCTGCCCTTACGCCCAAGAACCCCTACAAGTGGTGGCCAGCCGTTCCCACAGCAACCCGGAGACGGAGCAGTTCCTCGAGCGGCTGCGGCAGCGCTGTGGCTCTCTGGAAGTGAAGTCTGTGGGCAGTGCCCTAAAGCTTTGCCTTGTGGCCGAAGGATCTGCCCATCTCTACCCTCGCTTCGGCCCCACCATGGAGTGGGATACTGCCGCTGCCCAGTGCATTGTGGAGCAGGCGGGGGGAAGGGTTACCGATCTGGCAGGGGATCCCTTGCGCTACAACAAGCCCGACCTGCACAACCCGCCCTTTGTAGCGGCTGCCGAAGGCATGGCCCAACTGTGGCAGAACCTGATCCCCTGAGGGAAGCTCCGGCTACATGCCCATCTCCGTAGGGTTAAAGCCATCCGGGAACTTGGTGTACTCGTCGTAGAGGGCACCGCGAAAATGGGTGTTGGTGATGATGGCTCCGCGCAGATCGGCCCCAATCCGCAGATCGGCTCGGTTCAGCTCGGCTTCGCTGAGGTCGGCCCTGAGCAATTTGGCCCGGTAGAGGTTGGCCCCCCGCAAGTCTGCCTTCACCAACTTAGCCCCAATCAGGTTCACCCGTCGCAGCTTGGCTCCGCGCAGGTCGGCTCCCGAGAGATCTGCTCCCGACAAATCCGCCTCGCGCAAATCGGCCCCACTCAAGTCGGCATCCCGTAGGATAATGCCCTTCAAATTCGCGCCACTCAACTGCGCTCCGCTCAGGTTGGAGCCCGAAAAATCCCGTTGGCCAGACGCATAAGCCTGCAACAGTTGCTTGGCATCCAAGAGAGGCTTGATACTTGCTGTTGTCATCGCTGTTTGTTCTCTCACAAAACCGTAGGCAAACTAACCTCAGCCCTGCCGGAAGCAGGCTGTGACCCTTTCGCAGGTTGATTACCCTCTGGGGATCCCTGCCACTCGAGGTGGAACGCTTTACTGACAGACTTTGCCCTGCTGGTCGGCAGAAGGGCTGTCAGAGTTCTTGTTGGTTAGCTTACCACCCCCCGGCCCAAACTCAGCCCGGCAAGCCTTGAGAGTCGGAGGAGAGCGACATTCCGCCTGTTAGAGCTGGTCAATCTCCTTGCGCAAATTTTCCAACTCCAGATCGACCTCGCTCTCACTTGCGGTGGAAGGTTGGCCTGAGGACTTTGACCCTCCAGAGGGCAACTGACCCTGGATCGACGCCTTGAGCATCAGCAGCTCGTGATCTACATCCGAGCCACCCGCCTCCAAAGCGGCAAACTGGTTTTCCAAATTGTCTACCGCCAGCTCTGCCACTGCCGCCGACTGAGCTTCCAGGGAGTTCACCTTCTCCTCCATACGCTCAAAAGCAGCAAAGGCGCTTGTGGCGTCCACCCGCCCGATAACCTGATTGATTTGCTGGGAAGCCTTGGCGGCGCGGGCGCGAGCGATGAGCATGTCCTTTTTGGTCTTGGCCTCAGCGATCTTGCTCTCCAGCTTGGTCATGTTGGACTTCAGGATCTCCACCTGCTTAGTCTGCTCATCCAACTGCCGCTTCAGGCTTTGGGCAGTCTCGGCAAAGGTTTTCTTGCGCACCAGCGCTTCCCGAGCCAAAGCTTCGTTGTTGTTGCGCAGGGCCAACTCGGCGCGTCTTTGCCACTCATCAACACTCTGCTGTGCTTGCTCATACTGCCGCTCTATCCGCTTCTGGGCAGCAATGGCCTGGGCAACCGCTTGCCGCATCTGGTAGTGATCCTCAGACATGTCCTGAATGGTCTGGTTCAGGATTTTCTCCGGATCCTCGGCGCTGCTGACCAGCGCACTGATATTGGATCTAATGATTCGGCTGACCCGATCGAACAATCCCATCGGTTGCTTCCCCCTCTAGCGGTCTGACCTAATGCTACCCTTGCTGCTTTGATGCCTTCCAGTGCTTCTACTCCAGTATAGGGATCCATAGGGCTCCGCTGAAAAAAGCTGTAACGTTCTCTTGCCCCAATACCCTCCAGAGCCGATAATGCTTGCTTAACTTCGTTTGCTGACCGACAATCCCTGTTCTCTGATCGGGGCCATCCGCAGGTCGAAACGAAGTTGAGTTTGGCCGGTGTTGTCCGAGTTCTCTGCCCCAGGTTCACGATTCAGGAGAGGGATCCGTGGCTCAGCGCCCGATTATTCTGGGTATTGTTGGCGATAGTGCTGCTGGAAAAACCACCCTCACCCGTGGCATTGCCCAAGTCTTGGGGGAAGAAAACGTCACTGTCATCTGCACCGACGACTACCACCGCTACGACCGCAAACAACGCGCTGAACTGGGGATTACAGCCCTCCATCCCGACTGCAACTACCTGGATATCGTTCAGCAGCACCTGACGCTCTTGCGCACCGGCCAGCCGATCCTAAAGCCCGTCTACAACCACAGCACCGGCACCTTTGACCCGCCAGAGTACGTCAAGCCCAACAAATACGTGATTGTCGAAGGGCTGCTGGGCTACTTTACCCGTGGTATGCGGGATAGCTACGATGTCAAGGTTTATTTGGCTCCCCCAGAACATTTACGAGCCCTTTGGAAGATTAAGCGGGACACCCGCAAGCGCGGATATACCGAAGAGCAAGTGCGAGAAGAGCTCAAAAAGCGCGAACCCGACTCAGAGGCTTTTATTCGTCCACAGCGCCAATGGGCCGATGTAGTGGTCACCTTTTACCCGCCCCAAGAGGGATCCGACCAAGACGAGGTATTGCTGAATGCACGCTTGGTGCTGCGCCCCACCATTCCTCACCCAGATTTTTGGCAAATCCTCAATGCCCGCGACAATCACCTTAGCTCTGCCATTCGTTTGGATTTGGATCGGGATATGGGCAAGCCCGTCGATGTTTTGCAGATTGATGCCCATGCTACGGCCAGCCAAGTGATCGAATTGGAGCGGATGCTCTGCAACGAAATCCCTTACCTGGGCAAGTTCTGTAGCTTAGAGGGAAACCCCAACATCGGCCAATTGATCGGCACCACCGGCGAGCTGCTCCAGAGCTATCCCCTGGCTTTGACTCAGTTGCTGATCACCTACCACATGTTAAAAGCGGCCAACATCTACCAATAGAGTCCGTGGCGGCGAGGGATCCCCAGTTTCGCAAGACCTGCAGGGTAAGGCTCGGCCCAGCACGGTAACCCGCTCCCAGAGCAGAGTCTTGTGAGCTTCTGTCAAGGACATGGGCTGTGCTGGAATTGAACCAGCGGCTCCCACCGTGTCAAGGTGGTACTCTACCACTGAGTTAACAGCCCCTACGAGCGATGCCGCTGTGCATCTGCCTGAAGGCCGGAAACAAATAATATCACATCTTAACCTGTCCCATTGGGGTCAACCTAGGTGGAGAGTGGACAGGTGCCCTATTTCAAATCAAAAAGGGGATCCCGTCAGCAACTGGTAGTGCAGCACCTGGGGTGGGCGAGCAAAGTAGGGCCCGATGAGGGCACGCCAGCGGACAAAGTTTTCCGATTGGCGAAAGTTGACCAGATGGGCCTCTAGGGATCCCCACTGAACGAGCAGTAGGTATTGCTGAGGGTGCTCCAGACAGCGCTGCAGTTGGTGCCCTTGGTAGCCGTCGGCCTGCTGCAAATAGATGAAAGCTTGAGCGATGGCGGCTTCAAAGGCGGCTTCAGAGCCGGGGGTAATTTCAAACTGAGCCACCTCAAGGATGGAGGAAGCAGTCATGGGTTAGGTATGCAGGCCGCATTCGGTTTTGCTTGTGCCCTTCCAGCGTCCAGAGCGGGGATCCGCCCCTGGCTCAACAGGCGCAGTGCAGTGGAGGCAGCCGATACTGGGGTAGTGGCGATCGTGCAGGGGGTTGTAAGGGATCCCGTGGTCAAGGATGTATTTCCAAACTTGGCCATTTGTCCAGTCAGCCAGCGGGTTGAGTTTGAGGCGGTTGCGCTTGCCGTCCCACTGCACCTTGCCGATATCGGCGCGGGTGGGGGATTGTTCCCGACGCATCCCTGTAATCCAAGTGGTGCAACCGGCCAGAGCACGATTCAAGGGCTCCACCTTGCGGATGTTGCAGCAGAGGTCGGGGTTAGAGCGATACAGTTCTGGCCCGTATTGAGCTGCCTGCTCTTCCGGGGTAAGCAAGGGCTTGAAGATCTGCAGTTGCAAGTGGGGGTAGCGCGCCAACACCTGCTCCCGCAGTTGTAGGGTTTCCGGGAAGTGAAAATCGGTGTCCAGAAAAAAAGCGCGAACACGGGGGTTAATCGCCGTGAGCAGATCGATCAGCACTAGGTCTTCCGGGCCAAAGCTACAGGCCAGCAACAGCCCATCTCCAAATTCTTCAACCGCCCAGGTGAGCAGGTCGCTTGCCGACAAAGGCTCAAACCGTTCGCTCAGGGACGCCACTTGAGGTTGATACTGCTCCCGCAGCGCTTGAGCCGCCAGCTCCCAGCGGCTAGAAGGAGAAAGGCTTGCCGTCATAGGGGGAAGACACCGAACTCGACGATTTTTGCTTTTTTTAATCTACACTAATTCGGTCAAGCTTTAGGGGTTTTGATTACCAGGCGGCAGCGGGCAGAGGGAGAGAGCGGGATCCCTTGGCCCGGAGAGGGATTTGTCCCCAGCGATCCCGTCGGATCCCCATCACCAAGCCGTGCCAGAGGGGGCTGGGATCCAATGCCGGCAACTTAACCCAGTGGTAGCGCAACACCCCTCGCCGTGGGTTCACCTCCAGCTCAAACACCCGCAGAGCCGAAACCGGCCCCACTAGAGGAGGTGCTGTCAGGTAGGGGATCCCATCGCGGACATACACCTTCGGCACATGCAGGTGGCCACTCAGCACCGCCACCACCCGTCCGTGACGGGCCAAGAGAGCGTGTAGCGCCGAGGCTGGTTCGCTGAGGAGCCGGTACTTGCGAAACAAAACCGCGTCCATTTGAGTGGGAGCAATGAAGGGCGGCTGATGGATCAGCAGGATCAGCCATTCTTCCGGCACCGTTTGCAGATGTTCGCCCAGCCAGTGCAGTTGGGAGGGGCGGAGCACGCCCTGAGGCAAAGGGAAGCGTCCCAGGCTGGCGTCGAGGGCAATCAAGCGGATCCCGGGCAGAGGGGAAAGGCTGTAATCGACGTAACCAGTGGGAGCCAGGGACAGGGGAAATTGGCTTTGGCACCAACGGATAAACTGATCTCGGTTAAAGCGTCCCTTTCTCCTCAGGGTGTCGATATCGTGGTTGCCCAGGCTGAGGTAATAGGGCACCCGCAGTTGGGCAACAATCTCCTGGAAAGATTGAAAGCTCTCCGGATCCGCTTGATCCACCAAATCCCCGGTAAACACCACGAAGTGCAGATCGGGCACCTGGTTGAGATGGGCAACGGCGGCTTCCAACTGGCGGCGGGGGGAATCGGACATCCACCAACAGCGGCACCCCGTCTCGGGCATCAGGTGGACATCTGAGACTTGAGCAAAGCAAATGCGTTGGGTTGCCATTGTTTAGGTACTTATTCACACCTCACGCCCGCATCATAGTCAATGATGGGCTGGGGGGCTATGGGATTCTCTTAACCTCAGCCGGATCTGGCGAGCACCTATTGGGAACTGAGGACAGGTAGGGCTATGAAAGGGGCGCGCAGACTGGTCAAATTGGTCTGAGAGGGTTTCCCAGGCTGTCACCCCCAACTTCTCTCCCAGCAGGAGAGATTGAATGGATTGATGAGTAGTAAAGCGGTCTGTATCCTTTGCTCCATCCCATACTTCCCGGCTCTGG
>NZ_JANSHV010000040.1:0-12509 GCF_047461775.1 Synechococcus sp. R6-5 | reverse complement strand
GCGCCGCCGGCTGGACAACTTTCACGCTACATCTACTCCAATTGCTGCAATTCTAACCCCTACTCCACCACTCGCCCTCGCTTGGGGATTTGGGATACAGTACTGGTAGGGATCCTGAGGAGCTTTGCCTAAACCTATGACAACTCGCCTGGCTCCGCCTCTTACCCTTGAAGACTTCCTCAAGTTGCCTTACATAGAAGATTCTCCGGCGTGGGAGTATGTGGATGGAGTTGCCATTCAAAAACCGATACCCAAAGCCCGCCACTCCATTTTGCAAAAACACCTTGTGGCCGAGGTTGATGGCAGCACCACCGACTATACTGCCCTACCCGAACTGCGTTGCACTTTTTCCGGTCGTTCCATTGTTCCCGATATTGCCGTAATTGCGTGGGATCGAACTCGCCTAAGTGAAACAGGCGAGCCAGAGGATGACTTCACCGCAGCACCCGACTGGATTATCGAAATTCTTTCGCCGGGTCAAAGGGTAAGCCGTGTAATCGATAATATCCTGCATTGTCTAAAGCACGGCAGCAAATTAGGGTGGATGGTGGATTTAGACGATTACTCTGTTTTGATATTTGCCCCTCAACAAGAGCCGGAAATTTGCCGAGCAGATCGTCAGCTCAAGGTGATCGATGGGATCCAGTTAGCATTGACTCCACAACAAATCTTTGTTCTCCAATACACTACCCCCGCCGCATGGCCGTAACCCCCGTGGGATCCAGCACCTTGCCCCGTTCCACCTCGGCATAGACCAGGTAGCGATCCCCGCAGTCCATCCAAGTTTTCACACGGCACTCCAGGTAAGCTAGGGCGTCCAACAAAATGGGGCAGCCATTCTCAGCAGTGGCCGTGGCCAAGCTGGCAAACCGATCTTCTCCAGGGCGCTGGGGCCGCTGAAAGTGCCGTTGCAAATTGCTACCTTTGCCTTCCCGCAAGATGTTGAGCACAAAGGGGGCCTGGGGATAGGTCAGCAGTTCGGCTTCTTGTTCCTTGTTCACCGACAGGGTTAGCCCTGGTGGATTGAAGCTAGCCTGGGCCACCGACCAGGTGAGAAAGCCACGGCGGGTCTCTCCTTGCAGAGCGGTAACTACGCACAGGGATCCCACCACCCGGCTCAGGGCTTGCCCAACCCGATCCGCCTGAGTTTCGCTGCTGGTTTGGCGAGGGGCGCGGGCTCGTTTGGCTTTGCGCAGGGCCTGAGCAAACTGGGATCCCGCCTCTTGACAGGCTTCCAGGATTTCAGGGGTGGGCTTAAACTTGGCGCGGATCGTCTCAAACCCCAAGGAAAAGCCGGCATTGAGCAACTTACTCTCGATGAGATCCACCGCTTCTCCGCTCCAGCCGTAGGAGCCAAAAACCCCGGCCAATCGGGTGGTGGGAACCGAAGAAAGGATGATGCCGAGGGCGGTTTGAATTTGCACCGGGGGATGGCCAGCCAAGGTCGGGGATCCGACAACAAACCCTTGGCAGCGCTCCAGAGCCTGGGCAATCTCTTCCGGAGTGGCCCATTCGCAGTTGATCCGCTCCACCTTAACGCCGGCCCGCTCCAGCCCTTGGGCTATAGCCATGGCCATCAAGCCTGTATTTCCGTAAGCGGAAGTGTATAGGAGAGCTACCCGCTGCTCGCCGGGATCCTCTTCGCACCAAGTGTGGTAGTCCAGCCGCAAGCGCCGCAGGCTGTGGCGCACCAAGGGGCCGTGGGCAGGGGCATAGATTTGGGCGGGAAATTCTTCCAACTTGGCCAGGGCTGCCTTCACCTGGGACAATTGGTTGCGGTGCAAGCAGTCGAAGTAGTAGCGACGGTCTTCGCTGAGCTGCCGCCAATGCTCGTCAAAAACTTGCTCATCGCACACGTGGGCGCCGAACAGCTTATCGGTGTAGAGGATCCCGGTGGCCGGATCGTAGGTACAGAGGGCATCGGGGTGGCGGGGTGTGGGCACGGTGCGAAAGTGCAACTCATGCCCTTCTCCCAAATCCAGGCGATCCCCATCCCGGATGACCCGCAAACGGAAGGACTGGTGGCCATTGTAGAAAATGCCCAGATCGGCGGCTTCCTCTTCGTCGCGACTGCGGGGCAAGGGATCCATCTCTTCAAAGGCGGCCCGTAGCGTAATGGATCCCGGCTTGGAGCAGAGCACCATCGCGTAGGGAGCCAGAGGCAATAGGGCTTTGAGAGTGGCAATGCGGTTAAAGTTGACGTGGCTGAGCAAAATAAAGTCCAACCGCTGTAGGTACTGGTGTTGGGCCAGCTCTTCTAAAAAGATGCTGGTGAACGATTCCCCCGGAGGATCGATGAGAAGGGTTTGGCGGGCCTGGATGAGGTAGCTATTGGCAGTGGTGCCCCGTTGCCGAGCGTATTCCAGCTCAAACTTCAGGCGATCCCAGGTGCGGGAGCGGAGAACCAACGTGGACGGGCCGATAAGGGCAACTTGGACATCGCGGGCGGGGATCTTGCTCTCCATAGCAGCCTCCGATGCGGTATCTGTCCTCACCTTGCCACGAAACTGGAGGAATGGGGATCCCTTTTCAGAGTTTGGGAGCCCACGGCCCGGCTTGCCCAAAAGTTAAGTCTGAGGCCCCGTCCTCACAACTGCGCAAGAAGCAAGCGATTGAGGTGGGGAGTGTGTCAAGTTTTTTCAAAGTCGGCCGGGCAAAAAGGAAGAGGCTAAGATCGGCTTGTAGCGTGTTCAGGCTGCCTATGTCTGCCCGATCCAAGTCCAAAGTGGAGGCCCCTACCAAGGGGATGGATCCCCGCCAGTTTACTGAAGCTGATGTGGCGGCAATTGCAGAGCGGTTGGAGCGCAATGAGTATCCGACCGTCTTTGGCTGCTTGGAAGACTGGCATGCCCTTCGAGCCATCGCCTTTTACGCCCCCGACTTGGTGGCCCCTTATGCACATCTGTTGGAGTGGGAAGTGGATGAAGATTAGGGCTGTCCTTGCAGTTCTTAAAGGGATCCCAGTGCTCAGGGCAACGAGGGGGGAGGATTTCCGTCAGAGCCTTGCCGGCGAATCAGATAGCGCACTTCTTCAAGGAGAACGTTGAACCTCTGATCCGTTTCCGCCTGCCGTTGGTTGATGGCCTGAATGGCGCGTTCGTGCTCTCGTTGTAGGGCGGTGAGGGTAACCAGAGCTTGAGTCACTTCCTCTGCCCACTCGGCAAGGTGAGCTAAGTCAGAGCGGGTCTCGCTGACAACTTGCTGTAGCTCTCGCAAGCTTTGAGCTTGGGCAGCAGCTTGTTCGGCAAATTCGGCGCGGCTTTCTTGGATGGACTGGCGCAGCTCCTGGACGGATTGGCAGAGCTCCCGGATTTCTCGGCTGTTGGCAGCAGTCTGTTCAGCCGTCCAAGCCAGCAGTTGCTCCACTCGGTCTAAGCGGTCTTGGCTCTGACTATTCACCCTGATGCCTCGCCTTGTGAGTCTCTTGACAAACTGCAACCGATCATAAACGAAGTTGAGCTCTGCCAAACAGGATAGGGGGAATGGTCATTCCCAGAGCCGCCGGATTGGAGAGCGATGCAGCAACTGGTGGGCTTCGGCCAGCAACTCCGGGATAGGCAGATGTTCTGGGCAGCGGGGTAAGCAGTCACCGCATTCGGTACAGCGGTCGGCAAGTGACCCCGGAAACCAATGCCCAGCTTGGCCGAACATGTTGTAGCGGTACCGAGCAAACTCCGTCATTTCGTGGGCAATGGCCAAGTTGCGCAAACGCAGCACTTCGGGAATGTGGATCCCTTCTGGGCAGGGCAGGCAGGCGTAGCACTGGGCGCAGCGGCTGGATCCCAAGCGTTCCTGCTCGGCTTGGCGCAACCGCTCCTGAATCTGAGGGCCATCCACCCACCACCGGTCGGGATCCTGTAAAGCCGACAAGACCACCTGTAGCTCCTCAGGATGAGTGATGCCCAGGCTGAGGGTGTGAACACGGGGATCCGCCAGCAAAAAACGATAGGCAAACTCCAAGGGGCTGAAAGGTGCACAGCACTCCTGCAGGTGTTGGGGCGGGCGATAGAGCATTCCCCCTTTATCGGCAGGAGAAATGATGAACACGCCCATATCTTGCTGGGCAGCCGCTTCTAGGGCCGGTGCATTGCGCTGTTGGAAAAAGTGATAGTGCAAATTAACAAAGTCAAAGCATCCTGTCTGGATGGCCTGCAAAATTAACTCCAGGGATCCATGGGTGGAAAACCCAATGTGGCGCACCCAGCCTTCCTGCTGGAGCTGCTGGAGAATCGGCAGCCCTTTCTGCAGCACCCACTCCAGGTGTTCCGGCAAGTTGATGCCATGAAAGGCAAATTGATCCAAGTAATCCACCCGCAGACGGCGCAGGGATCCCTGAAGCCGCTCTCGCAACCCATCTGTGGGAGTGAGTTTGCTGGTCAGAATCAACTGATGGCGTGAAAAGGGCAGGGTTTGCAAAATCTCGCCCAAGAGCACCTCGGCATGGCCATAAGCCTGAGCCGTTTCGATGTGGTTGATCCCTGCGGCTAGGGCTGCCTCAACGGTTGCCTGAGCTTGATCCCTGGGCACATTGACCAAGCGCATGCTGCCCAGAGAAAAAACCGAGACCAGCTGTTGGGTGCGCCCAAAGCGACGGTAGAGCATTGCGGCTGAGGTGATGCCAGCAACTCCCATCAAATCACCCCCCAGAGGCGGGAGACAGCTTCAGATGGCCGGGCACAGGCATGGTTTCCCTCAGGAGGGGTTTTTGCCCAGCAGTTCTGCCGCCAGCAGGATCGCCTGCTTGAGGCTCTCGCATCGGGCCACCCCTTGGCCGGCAATGTCGAAGGCGGTGCCATGATCGGGAGAGGTGCGAACAAACGGCAGCCCAATTGTCAGGTTAACCGCCCGGTCAAAAGCCAGCATCTTCACCGGGATCAAACCTTGATCATGATAGAGAGCCAAGTAGGCATCTGCCACAGTTGGGGATCCCTGGCCATGCCAGGCTTGCGCGGGAGCCAGCCACATGGTGTCGGGGGGAAGCGGCCCCCAGATTTGGGCGTGGGCATAGGTGCGCAGCAGCTCGGTCAGCCATTCTTTTTCCTCCGATCCCAGTTGCCCCTGTTCGCCGGCATGGGGATTCAGGCCGGCTACTGCAATCACAGGATCCCGGATCCCAAAGGTGTGGCGCAGGGATCCCACCAGCACATTCAGCTTTGTCCGCACCCGCTCTGGAGTCAGCACGGTGGGCACCTGGCCGAGGGGAATATGGGTGGTGGCCAGCAAAACCCGCATCTGCCAACCGCTGTGGGGGGAACGGGCAACAAACAGCATCCCGTAGTGCTCAGACCGACTCAGCTGGGCCAAAACTTCTGTTTGACCAGGGAACCGATGGCCGGCTCGATGCCAGAGATACTTGGCGATGGGCGCTGTCACGATCCCCTGAAACTCGCCCCGCAGCGTCTGTTCGACTGCCGTTTTCAGGTAAACAAAACTGACCCCACCACTGTCAGCATCCCCTTGACCAATACAGCCAGGCTGTAACCGAAAGCCTGTGTCGCATTCCAGCATCGGGATCCCTGCCGGATGGGCCAATGGAGCCGGCGACCGATCTCTCAGCAGGCGATAGGTGGCTTCTAGAACCTGCCGATCCCCTACAACCGTGATGTGGGCGCAAGACCGCACCTCAGGATCCGCCAGCGCCTTGAGCACAATTTCCGGCCCAATTCCCGCGGGATCCCCCAAGGTCAGCGCCAGTTTGGGCCGTGGAATGCTCATGGTGTCTTTTCTTGAGAAGACGGACGATCCCCATGTTCCAGGGGAAAGAGAGTGCTGAGGAAAGCTGTGGGGAAGGTCGCCATCCCTTTGAGCAAGAATTCTGAGCTCAGCCTATCAAGTCAGCTGCAAGGGGATCCATGCCGGCAAAATGGTTTAATGAGGGTTTAGCGATATTGAACCTCTATGGCCGAGACATTCCTTTACAACGCCTTGCGTGCTGCCCTCGACGAAGAAATGGCCCGGGATCCCAACGTATTTGTTTTGGGAGAAGATGTCGGCCATTACGGCGGCTCCTACAAAGTCACCAAAGACCTGTATCGCAAGTACGGGGAGATGCGCCTGCTGGATACCCCCATTTGCGAGAACAGCTTCACCGGCCTGGCCATCGGGGCAGCCATGACCGGCTTGCGCCCGGTGGTGGAAGGGATGAACATGGGCTTTCTGCTGCTGGCCTTCAACCAAATTGCCAACAATGCCGGTATGCTGCGCTACACTTCCGGGGGCAATTTCAAGATCCCGATGGTCATCCGCGGGCCGGGCGGGGTGGGTCGTCAGTTGGGAGCAGAACACTCGCAGCGGCTAGAGGCCTACTTCCAAGCGGTGCCCGGGCTTAAGATCGTGGCCTGTTCAACTCCCTATAATGCCAAGGGCTTGCTCAAGTCCGCCATCCGCGACGACAACCCCGTTCTCTTTTTCGAGCATGTGCTCCTGTACAACTTGAAAGAAGATCTGCCAGAAGAGGAATACCTTTTGCCTCTGGACAAAGCCGAAATCGTCCGATCCGGCTCCGATGTTACCCTGCTCACCTACTCCCGCATGCGCTACCACGTGCTCAAGGCCGTGGACACTTTGGTGCAGCAGGAGATCGACCCTGAGGTGATCGATTTAATCTCGCTGAAACCTTTAGATATGGGAACCATTGCCGCTTCGGTGCGCAAAACCCATCGGGTGATCATTGTTGAGGAAGACATGAAATCGGGTGGCATTGGGGCGGAACTGACAGCTCGCATCATGGAAGAACTGTTCGATGAGCTGGATGCGCCGGTGATGCGTTTGGCTTCGCAGGACATTCCCACCCCCTACAACGGCACGCTGGAGGCGGCCACCATCGTGCAACCTGCAGATATTGTGGCGGCGGTGGAGCGGCTCCTCTACGCGGATTAGAACCCCCAAAAATCCCTACAAAACAGCGCCGAAATCTATCTCCCAGCAACTTGCAAAATCCTCAGGGCAACCTTGCTAAGATTTCCATGGCAGGGATCCGCGAATATGCAAGGCGTACTGCTGATCCTCTACATGTTGGTTGTCAGTGGCCTGATTGCCGTTGTTGGGGATCGGGTGGGCTACCGCATTGGCAAAAAGCGCCTTACCTGGTTTAACCTGCGCCCCCGCCATACCGCCATTCTGGTGGCCGTGGTGACCGGCGTGAGCATCTCCGCCCTGACTTTGGGCACACTGCTGCTCCTCAACCGCTCTCTGTCGGAGGCCCTGTTCAGCTACACCAACCAAATTGCCCAGGCGGAGCAAGAGCTGCGGGCCCTCAACCGCCAAAAAGCCCTCTTGGAAGCGGAAAATGCCGCTCTCAGGGTTGAGCGAGACCACCTCAAGGTGGATCTAGATCAATTTCGCACCCAGCAGTCGGCAGCCCAAACCCGCCTGAGCGAAGTGCGCGATCAGCTGGCAGTGGCGCTGCAGGAGCGGCAGGAGGCGGAGGCCAAGCTGGCGGCAGCCAACGAGCAACTGGCCAAGGTGCAGCCCAGTTTGGATCGAGCCCATGCCGAGTTGGAGGCAGTGAAGGCAGAGGTGGAGTCGGCCCGCCAGGTGATCGCCACCCTGGAGTCGCAAAAACAAGCCCTGCAACTGGATCGGGATCAGCTGGAGCGCTCCCTGGATGTGGTGCAGGCGGCCTTAACCCAACTGGAGAACCAGAAAAACCAGCTTGAGCAGGAGATCGAGCAGCTCAACCAATTGGCGGTGCGGCTGCGGCGGGGGGAACTGGCCATCTTGGCGGGGGAAGTTTTGGCAACAGGAGTTGTGGAGGCTCCAAGAGGGGCAAAACCAGAGGCGATCCGGCGGCAGTTTGAGCACCTTTTGGCCCAGGCGGAACAGCGGGCCCTTGCCCTTGGATCCCAGCCCATGCCCCCTCTGGAAAACGCGATCTTGATCCGCCGCGAGGATGCCGATCAAGCCTTGGAGAAGTTGCAAGAGCCCGGTAGCTGGGCGGTGCGCATTCTCTCTGTTACCAACCGGCTCAAGGGGGAGCCTGTGCCTGTGCTCGTGCAGATTTACCCCAACCAGCGGATTTTCGCCAAGGGATCCGTGCTGGCCCACGGGGTGATTCAACCGGGTTTGAGCGAAAATCAGATCCAACAGCAACTGCTGGGGCTGCTGAACCAGGCCAATCAGCGCTCGCAGGAGGAGGGGCTCCTCTCGGATCCCATCACCGGCACCGTTGGGGAGTTCTCCCAGGTCAAGTTTCTGGAGGTTGTGCAGCATCTCCGCCAGAGCACCACCCCTCTGGATGTGAAGCTAGTTGCCGACACCGACATCTACACAGCGGGGCCATTGCGGGTGAGTTTTCTGATGGCAGAAGCTTCCGGTCAACCCGGCTCTTCTGGGGCTCAGCAGGCGGGGCGTCCTGAGGGATGACGGATCCACTCCACCCGGCAAGACTGAAGGGCCAACGAGTGCTGATCGGTTTCGACCCAGGGCGCGACAAATGCGGCATTGCTGTGGTGCAGGTGTTTACGCAAACGGAGCTGAAGGTTTTACACCGGGAGGTGGTCCCTTCCGCGGCAGCGCTGTCTAGACTACAAACGCTCCGGCAACAGTTTCAGGCGGAGCAAGTGATCCTGGGCAATCAGACGACGGCCCAAGCCTGGAAGTCTCAACTGGAATCCATTCTCCCCCCGCAGCAGATTGTCCTGGTGGATGAGCGGCACAGCTCCCAAGAGGCCCGTCAGCGCTACTGGGATTTTCACCCACCGCAGGGATGGGAGCGGCTGTTGCCCAAGGGGATGCGGGTGCCCGCCAAGGCTTACGATGATCTGGTGGCTCTCATTCTGGTGGAGCGGTACTGTCGTGGGCGAGATACGGCTGAGCCGACGTGAGCTTCTACAGGGGATCCTGCTGGGGCTAATGGCGGCAGGATGTGGGGGGCCGGATGCGCACCTGCCTCTTGTCGTGGCGCTCAAGCAAGGGATCCCCGCCAGTTTGCTCAACGAGTTTCGCCGCCGCACCCAGGCCCGCTTTCGGCTGCAACTGTTGGATAGTCGGGATCAGTTGTTGGCCTATCTGCAGCAAAGCGTCCAGCCGGCTGATGCAGCCTGGTGGGATCCGGGGGGATGGTTCCGGCGGCGGCTGCCGGTGGCGGCTTTGAGTTTGTTGGGGGCCGACGCTTTGGATCGGGCCATAGCTGCCGGTTGGCTGGCTCCTCTGCCGGCAAGCCTGTTGGGAGAACGATGGCAGAATCTGGATCCCCGTTGGCAAGCTGCGGCACGCCGGGGAGGGCAGATTTGGGGTGTGCCCTGGCGCTGGGGGGTAACGGCCATTGCCTACCGCCGGGATCGGGTGAGGGAGCCCATCCGGGACTGGGCGGATCTGTGGCGGCCTGAGCTGGCCGGCAAACTGACTCTGCCGGATCACCCGCGGGAGGTGATTGGGCTAACCCTAAAGAAAATGGGCCGCTCCTACAACGATCCCCTCAACCCTGAGGATGTGGAATTACGGCAAGAGCTGGGATCCCTGCATCGCCAGGTTTTAACTTACACCTCTTCCGACTACCTGCCCATCTTGCGCTTGGCCGATAGCTGGGTGGCCGTGGGCTGGTCGCAGGATCTCTACGCCACCCAAGCCAACTACCCTGAGCTGGCAGTGGTGATCCCGGCCTCCGGATCCGCCATCTGGTGGGATGTCTGGGTGCGACCCCACGTCGAAGACAATGCCCACACAGAATCAACCCAGACAGATTCCGGATCCCTGTTGGCCGACTGGCTTGATTTTGTCTTGAATCCTGAATTTGCCCCCCGCTTGGTCAATCTGAGCGGGATCCCTTCGGTTTTGCCGCTGGATTTGGCTCAACTTGCCCCCCGCCTGCAACGCAGAGCCGACTTGCAAATCTCCACTTGGCAACGCTCGGAGATCTGGCGCCCCCTGAGCTCAGCCGAAGCTGAGTCCTATCTCAACCTCTGGGATCAAATGCGGCGGGGCCTTTTGTAGAAACACAGCGAGCGCGAGCCCTCCACTCTGCAACACTTCGTCAAGGTCCGCAATGCTTCTGAGGAGCTGTGGTAGGATGCCTGCTGTCTGATGAGCCAGTCGCACTTGCATCGAGGAGAGCACCTTGAGTCTGAGAGTTGCTGTTGTGGGGGGCGGCCCAGCCGGAGCCTCTGCTGCCGAAGTTCTGGCCCAAGCTGGAATCGAGACCTTTTTGTTTGAGCGGAAGCTGGACAACGCCAAGCCCTGCGGGGGCGCCATTCCCCTCTGTATGGTCTCCGAGTTCGACCTCCCCGAGGGGATCATCGACCGCAAAGTGCGCAAGATGAAGATGATCTCCCCTTCCAACTATGAGGTGGATATCGCCCTCGAAAAAGAAAACGAGTACATCGGCATGTGCCGCCGCGAGATCTTGGATGCCTTCTTGCGCAATCGTGCCCACCAAAAAGGGGCGGAGCTGATCAACGGCAAGGTAATGCATCTGGAAATCCCCCAGAATGGCCGGGATCCCTACATCCTGCACTACAACGATTTCTCTGACGGATCGAGGCAAGGGGTGCCGCGTTCTTTGGCGGTGGATGTGGTGATCGGGGCGGATGGGTTCCACTCCAAGGTGGCAGAAGCCATTGGTGCTGGCGACTACAACTATGCGCTGGCCTTTCAGGAGCGCATCCGGCTCCCGGACGACAAAATGGCCTACTACGCAGAGCGGGCAGAAATGTATGTGGGGGACGATGTTTCTCCAGACTTTTATGCCTGGGTGTTTCCCAAGTCCAACCATGTAGCCGTGGGCACCGGCACCATGAGGGCAAACCAAGCCCACATCCAAAAGTTGCAAGCTGGGATCCGCGCCCGTGCTGCCGAGCGGATTCGAGGAGGCCAGGTGATCAAGGTGGAAGCCCATCCGATCCCAGAGCATCCCCGCCCGCGCCGCGTGGTGGGCCGTGCTGCTTTGGTGGGAGATGCGGCGGGATACGTAACCAAATCCAGCGGCGAAGGGATCTATTTTGCCGCCAAGTCAGGCCGCATGTGCGCCGAGACCATCGTCGAGACCTCCAACGGCGGCAAGCGCATTCCCACAGAGGAGGATCTAAAACTGTATCTCAAGCGCTGGGATCGCCAGTACGGCCTGACCTACAAGGTCTTGGACATCCTGCAGCGGGTGTTCTACCGTTCCAATGCCACTCGCGAAGCCTTTGTGGAGATGTGCGCCGACCGGGACGTGCAGAGGATGACCTTTGACAGCTACCTCTACAAGACGGTAGTGCCCATGAGCCCTTGGGTGCAGTTCAAGATCACGGTCAAAACCCTGGGCAGCCTGATTCGCGGCAACGCTTTAGCCCCCTGAGACAACCCTACTGCCACTGGAAGGTCACCGTGACGCGATCCCAATTGGCCTCGGTTTTCAGCACACTGGCGGAGGCCCTTTGTCCGGGGGGCACGTCGCTGGGCTCAAATGCTGCCACTCGCGTATCGACAACTTCTTCTCCCCGATAGAAGGTGAAACGAGCACGGGCGTTGAGAACCGTGCGGGTGCTGCGGTTGATCGCTTCCACGCTTAGGCGGCTACCGGCCCCCACTCGTTCTTCCCGAATGGATCCCACGATTACAAAATCTCCTGGGCTGGCAGCAGACTCGGCTGGGGTGGCGGTCGGAACTGGGGTGCCAGGCTGTGGGGCCGTCTCGCTTTGCTTGGGATCCGACTGCCTCAGCAGCTCCAAAACACGGGCCAACTCCTGCTGAAAGAAAACAAAGGCTTCCCGCGATTGGTTGGCCACCTGGGCCAAAATCAGTCGATCCGACTCCTCTACCGGAATTTCCAGGAGGGGAGCTGGCCCTTTTAGGGTGACTCGGATGCTGGCGACTTCTTGGTTGATGAACTTATCCAGGTAGGGAAAGATGTTGAGAATGCAATCTTGGAAGGATCCCATCGGCATGATGCGATTGTTGGTCAGCACCAAGTCGGCCCGCTCACAGCTAGTCCGATCCTCCATATCAATTTCCAAGGGCACCCGAAAGGAGCCGAGGCTGGTGTTGGTGATGGTGACCCCAATGCCGTACACCTCCTGCCGCCAGCCATGAACGATCTCCAGGCTGGGGCTGGTGACTTCCTCGGTGAAATACTCTCCGGCCCAGGTCGGGGATCCCCACAGAGGCAGGGCCAATAGCAGCACAGGGAAATGGCAGGTCAGTCTCCCCTTCACCTCAACCTTCCTTAACTCAACTCGCGGACTTTGGGGCAGAGCAGCGGTGTTTCTTGCTCCCCCGGGATGGCAATAGCCTAACCCAGGGCTGGCGCAAACCAGGGGGAGTCTTTGAATAATCTTTCCAACAATAACGGCTTTGAACTTCATCCGCTCTGCCCAAAGGGATAGCCCAGTACCCGTCTTCATCGAGCTGGGGGTTGCCTTTGCGGTGGATCCCAAGGGCCATTTTGTCGGGGCAGCGCCACCGGCTTTGCCGTTTTCCGCTGGGATCCCGTCTGCGATAGGATCAGAAAGTCCAGCTTACTAGCGCAGGAGCCCCGCCCTCTGTCCGTAGGACGAGGGTTGGGAGGAATGCGGAAGTTACGATAGAAC
>NZ_JANSHV010000039.1:0-6557 GCF_047461775.1 Synechococcus sp. R6-5 | reverse complement strand
CATCAGCATGAGTGCGGGAGTATGTCACTTAAACCAGAAGCAGATCTCAGCTTTTGCCCAGCTTCAGCATCTGATCCACCACCCCTAGGGTTTCTTCGTAGAGGTAGTCGGGGCCAAGCCGCTGCAACTCGGCAGCCAGCAGGGTGTCGAGGGAATCCTGCTCCAGGGGAGCCACCTGGCGAACCACACATCTCTGAGCGCCCCCCATGGCTTCCATGCGCATACACCCTGTGATTTCGGAGCACAGCACAGTACAGGCGTCGGCTTCTTGGTTGCTGGAGGTGAGGCGCAGCCCGATGAGATCCCCCGGCTGGCTGATTTCCGAGGCCAAGGGCACAGCCGCCAGTTCTGCCATCACCTCGCCGCCCATTTGGGTTTGCAAGCGGATGCGGTCGATCTGGTAATCGTGCTCCTGAGCCTGAACCCGCTCTGTGGGAGTCCACCCCAGGCGACTGGCCAGCCAGCCCAGGAAGAGGAACGCCTGGCAGGGATTGCCGGCTTTGTAGTCGAGGTTCACACGATCCACAAGGTAGAGGGACTCTCGCCGGTCGGGAGGGTCGAAGGCTTGGGCGGTGAGTTCCTGCCAGGGCAGCAGCCGCCGCCAGTTGAGATCCCCACAGTGGCGCCCCTCACCCACCAAGAGGTGGATTTCCTGCAGATCTTCTTCTGGATTGACAAAGCCCCGTGAATCGACGATGACCCGGTTGCTCAGAGCCACCAATTTTTGAAACAGCAAGCTGTTCAAATCCAGATCCCCTTGCCACCACAAAAAGGTGGGCAAGTTGGGGATCAGCAGCGAGGCAACGGTGCTGCAGGCCCGCACAAAGGCCGATTCGGGCGCTTTCAGGGTGATGTATTCGCAACAGACCAACGAGCTGCGCTGCTCACGGGTCACCGGACAGTAGGCGGCCACCTGGGCCTCGATGGCGTCGTCTGCAGATCCCTCCCGTTTGGCTCGCAGGTCAATGACGCGACAGGGGTTTTGGGTGGCGATGGCCTCGACGGTGGGAGAAGGTAGCAACAGCGCATCGTCCAGAGATTCGTACACCACCAGGGTAAAGGTGGCAGCGCGGGCGGCAACGCTCTCTCCTTTGGAAGACCAGATCTTGTTCAGCTCCCGCTCAATATCTTCGATGGAGACATCTTTCGGAGTCTGTAAGGGTAGGACGGCAGCAGATTGATCCATAGTCTCCTCCTGGAGTGGACTCTTGCTCGATTCTAGGCAGGGGGGTCGGCTGGCTGGGAAGGGCTTAAGGCCAGGTACAGATTGGCCAACTCAAGCCTGCGCTCCACACCCAATCCAGGAAATCAGAGGATCAAGCGGGCCGGGGCTGGATGCTCAGCTCCAGGGGGCGGGCGGGATCCCCTGTCAACAGGACTCCGCGGCCATTGGCGTGTAGGTGCCGCACAATCCAGTACAGGGTTTCTATGCGCTCCGGGCAGCCCAGTTTCTCTGCCAGTTGGGGCAAAGTCAGGGATCCCTGGTGCTCCTGCACCGTCTCTAGCAATCGCCGTTGCAGCTCCAAGACAGCGCTGGCGGCTTTCTTGCCTGCTTCCACCCCCGGTTGATGGTAAGCGTTGATCTGGATTAGGGAGGCGTAGAGGCCCACGGCTCGCTCGTAGAGGGCAATCAAGGCCCCCACCGAGCGGGCATCCACCCGTGGCAGCGTTACGGTAATGGAGTCGCGACCGTTTTCGTAGAGGGCCTGGCGGGTACCCTGCAGCAGGCCGTTCAGGTAGTCGCCACTGGTCACCTGCGGCTCCACGAAGGGGGAAGGGATCCCAGGCTCCCGATCCTGAAGCACCTCGATGAAGGTGACAAAGAAGTTGTTCAAGCCATCCCGCAACTGCTGGACGTAGGCATGTTGGTCGGTGGTGCCCTTATTGCCGTAGACGGCGATGCCCTGCTCCACACGGTTGCCGTTTAGATCGTGGGATTTGCCCAGGGATTCCATCACCAACTGTTGTAAGTAACGGCTAAACAGCAGCAGGCGATCCTTGTAGGGCAAAACCACCATGTCCTTGCGCCCTTGCCCTTGACCGACGATGTACCAGGCCATGGCCAGCAGAGCGGCGGGATTGCGCTCCAGGTGGGGCAGGCGGGTGGCCTCATCCATGGTGGCTGCCCCGGCCAGCAAGGCCCGGATATCAATGCCCTGCAACGCTGCCGGCAACAGGCCCACCGGGGACGTTTCGGAGGTGCGCCCCCCCACCCAGTCGAAGATGGGGAAGACCTCCAACCACCCCTCCTGCCGCGCCTGCTGCTCCAATTGGCTGCCGGGGCCGGTGATGGCCACCGCATGGGCAGAAAAAGGGATCCCGGCTTTTTGGTAGGCCAGCTTCACCTCCACCAAGCCATTGCGGGGCTCCGGGGTGCTGCCGGATTTGGAGGTGGTGATCACCAGCGTTTGCCCCAGTTTGTTGGCCAGCCGTCCCAGCACCCGATCGAACCCGTCGGGATCCGTATTGTCGATGAAGTGGATGTTCAGAGGGGGGTGCAGCGGAGCCAGGGCCTCCGCCACAAATTGCGGCCCCAGAGCTGAGCCGCCAATGCCGATGCAGAGCAGCTCGGTGAACCGTCCCCCCCCGCTGGCCGGGATGGTTCCGCGATGGATCTTTTCGGCAAAGGTTTCCACTCGCTCAATGGAATCCTGAATGGCCTGCCGGATTTCAGGGGTGGGAGCCAGCTCGGGCGCCCGCAGCCAATAGTGGCCCACCTGGCGGCCTTCGTCGGGGTTGGCAATGGCTCCTGCCTCCAAAGCCTGCATATCGGCAAAAGCCTGGGCAAAGCGAGGCCGTAGCGCTTCCACCTGAGGGGGAGTGAAACGGATGCGGCTGATATCGACGAAAATCTCCAGGCCGGGATGGTAGTAAAGCCAATCGCAGTAGCGCTGCCAGAGTTGGAGGCTGTCCATGGGATCCCTTTTGCCGAAATCCCTAACCAGCTTACCAAACTCTTTCTTACTCCCAGCCGAGGGTTGTGCGCTCCAGCCAGGACTGATCCAAACTGATGAGTGCCTCTTTGACCCCCACACCGGTCTCAGGGTGACGCCAGTCGGGAGCGATCTCCCCCAAGGGAGCTAAGACAAAAGCACGTTCCATCATGCGGGGGTGGGGCAACGTCAGCTCAGGGCTGTTCAGGATGCGGCTGCCCATGGCCAGCAGATCCAAATCCAGGGTTCTGGCCTCCCAGCGGATGCGCCGCACCCGTCCTGCCTCCTGCTCGATGGCCAGCAGCGCCCCGAGCAACTCCAGGGGAGACCGGTAGGGGGGAAAGGGATCCAACGCCACCACTGCGTTAAGGTAGTCAGGCTGTCCGGGTGGCCCCCCTTGGGCTGGGCTGCGGTAGAGACTGGAACAGGCCACCACCTCTCCCAACCGGCGCAACTTCTGCACAGCCAAGCGCAACTGCTGCAGCGGATCCCCCAAGTTGCTTCCCAGGGCAATGTAGGCCAGGTCGGGATTCATACAGATCGGCGACGGTCGATCTCTACGTAAACATCATCGAACAGCCCCGGCAGGGGAGCTTGGGGCTTGTGAACCCGCACGGTCAGGGCCTCCAGCTGGGGATAGCTCTGCCACAGCCGCTCTGCAATCTGGTCTGCCAAGGTCTCGATCAAGCGGCGGCGCTGGCCGGTCACCTCTTGCCGCACCATCTCATACACTTGGGCATAGTCCACTGTGCCAGAGAGGTCATCCTGGATCTGGGCCAGGGAAAGCTGCATCTCCACATCCACCACAAAGCGCCCGCCCAAAACTGCTTCCTCCGGGCAGTGGCCGTGATAGGCATGAAAGACGAGGCCCTGCAGCACCAGCCTACCCTGCGTCATGGTGCAGAGCTTCCCAAGTGGCAAGGGCGGAAACATGAGCCGGCACGTTGTGAACCCGTACCAGGGCAGCCCCCCGGCTGGCTGCAAACAGGTGCACGGCCACGCTGGCGCTGTCTCGCTGATTAGGTACGGCGATGCCAGAAAGCTTACCCACAAAACTTTTGCGGGAGGCCCCCACCAAGACCGGGTAGCCGTAGGCCACCAGCCGCGGTAGGGCTTTGAGCAGGGTTACATTCTGCTCAGCAGTTTTGGCAAAGCCCAAGCCCGGATCCAAAACAACGCTGGGCACGCCCGCTGCCAGGGCCCGCTCTGCCTGTTCCCTGAGAAAACCGAAAACCTCCCCCTCCAGGTCAGCATATTCGGTCTGCTGCTGCATGGTGCGCGGTTCTCCCCGCATGTGCATGATCACCGCCGGCACCCCCTTTTCGGCACAGACCTGTATCATTTGGGGATCCCGCAGCCCGCTGACATCGTTGATGATGTGCGCCCCGGCAGCCAAAGCCGCAGCCGCCACCTCCGTTCTGCGCGTATCGACGCTGATGGGGATCCCGGATCCTTCCAGGGCCCGGATCACGGGCAAGACTCGGTCGCATTCCACCTCCACCGATACCGGCTCCGCTCCCGGACGGGTGGACTCGCCGCCAATATCCACGATCAAGGCCCCTGCCGCTGCCATGGCTTTGGCTGCCTGCACAGCCGCTTCTGCAGATCCCCACTGGCCGCCATCGCTGAAGCTGTCGGGGGTAACGTTTAGCACCCCCATCACCCCAACGCCCCGCCAAGAAAGACGGTAGCCCTCTGGCGTCTGTTCTGCCCCAGGCAGAGGACGTCGGGAGATCAAGCTGGTAACACCCATAACCGCTGCAGGCTGCCGTGTTGCAAAAGCAGGGGGAAAAGTCTCCCACTGCCTAGGATGGTATTGCCGTCAATCCCAAGGCTGGCGCAAGCCCAACAGGATTCTACAAAATTTTTTACAACGTCCTTACAGAGCCACGATTGGTGAAAGGCTGCCCCTGCCGGCTCAAGCGCAAGGAATGGCCCCCGCCGACAGAGGAAGCTCTCCCGCTCTGGCTAGAACATGATGTCGTCTTCCGAACGACCCCAAATACACCAAATGATAGAGGCAAAGATCGCCATGTAAACCCAGGCCATCGGGCCGTATTGCAGCAGATCCATCAATACATCCCTAAAACATTTGTTTATCTAGTCCAATTATTGTGATGTTTCGTTACAGCGTCAACCGTTTTCTTAGGAAAAGGCCCCCTCTCAGACCCAGCCGGAGCTGCGCTGGGATCCCTTGTCCAGGGCGGGTTAAGTCTTTTTGCCTAAAGACAGGGAGCAAGTCTTCAGTTTCTGAGAAAACCCAGCTTGCCTGAGAGATGCAGGAGGATAGGGAACTAGACATTGAAGCGGAAGTGCATCACGTCCCCTTCCTGGACGACGTAGTCTTTGCCTTCGCTGCGCAGCAGGCCCTTTTCTTTGGCGGCATTCAGGGATCCCGCCGCCACCAGATCGGCATAGGCCACCGTCTCGGCCCGGATGAAGCCCCGCTCAAAATCGGAGTGGATCACCCCGGCTGCCTGAGGGGCTGTGGCGCCGACTGGAATCGTCCAAGCGCGGGTTTCTTTGGGGCCAGAGGTAAAGTAGGTGCGCAAGCCCAACAGCTCGTAGGTGGCTCGGATGAGAGATTTCAGCCCGCCCTCTTTTACCCCTAACGAATCCAGATAGGCCTGTCGCTCGTCGGGGGGCAGCTCCACCAGTTCCGCCTCCACCTGGGCTGAGACCACCACCACACCTGCCCCTTCCGCCTCGGCAAATTGCCGCACCTGCTCCACCCAGGCATTGCCGCTGGCCAGATCCGTTTCCGCCACATTGGCGGCGTAGATGACTTTTTTGCGGGTGAGCAGCCCCAACCCTTTGATCAACTGCTCTTCTTCTGGGCTGAGGGGTACCAGGCGAGCCGGCTTGCCCTCGTCCAAGGCAGCCTGTAATTGTTCCAGAGCCTGCAACTCCAGTTGGGCGGTTTTGTCGGACTTTGCCTGCTTGCGCACCCGCTCTATGCGCCGCTCGATCTGGGCCAAATCCGCCAAGGCTAGCTCTAAGTTGATCACCCCGATATCCCGCAAGGGATCCACCGAACCCGCCACATGCACAATGTTCTCGTCTTGGAAGCAGCGCACCACGTGCACCACGGCGTCCACCTGGCGAATGTGGGAGAGAAACTGGTTGCCCAGACCCTCCCCCTTGCTGGCTCCAGCCACCAGCCCGGCAATATCCACAAACTCGATTTGGCTGGGGATGATCTCGGCAGAACCGCTGATCTTGGCCAGCACCTGCAAGCGCTCGTCGGGCACCGCCACCCGCCCCACATTCGGCTCAATGGTGCAGAAGGGAAAGTTGGCCGCCTCGGCTTTGGCATTTTCACAGAGGGCGTTGAACAAGGTAGATTTGCCTACGTTGGGCAGGCCGACAATTCCAGCTCTCAACATCCAGATCTTGGAGAAAAAGCCAAAAACCAGAGTAACGGGATCCCTTGCCCAGCGGAAAGATCCCTACTCTGACGTTAGCATTTGCCGCCCCTTTCCCAACCGGTGGATTCGCTCCCAAGCGCTCCGCGCCGCCAACGCCACCACCCTCGGCTCCTCTCCCAAGAGAACTGTATTTTTTGTCAGCTGCACAGTGTTGGGCAGCTGAGGTCTTTTGACATCCTCCCCGGCCTGAAGGCCG
>NZ_JANSHV010000038.1:0-11802 GCF_047461775.1 Synechococcus sp. R6-5 | reverse complement strand
CGGGGCTCCTGCGATTTCTAGCTGAAATCCCGCACAAGCACCACTTCCGAAGCAGCAGGAGAAGTCAATCACGCCCACCCAAAGCCTCAGCCTGGGATTTTTCCGAGGAAGCCACAGATAGCTTCACAATCCGGGCCAGCCGAGCCTTACGACGAGCGGCTGTGTTTTTGTGCAGGACGCCGGTTTTGGCAGCTTTATCAATGCGGCTGAAAGCAGCACTCATCGCCGCCTGGATTTCCTGCAGAGTTTCTTGCTGTGGGTTGGCGGCATAGGCAGTTGAGAGGGAGATCACTTTCTTCATCAGAGCGCGCACCATGGCTTTGGTGGCTTTATTGCGCAGCCGATTCCGCTCTGCGATCTGAACGCGCTTGATGGCAGATTTGATGCGTGGCATGGTTGAAGGGGAAGTTCCAGCGAAGATCCAGCATACCATCAGAGCTGGAAGCTCCACCAGTTCCTATTGTTCTCCGATGGGATCCCCATGTTCCAAGATTGCAGCTCGCAGATCCGCTTTAACCCACCTGCCCTTTTCTACGGGGTTGCCGCTTGCGATTTGGATCGGGATGGGGCCTTTGAGCTGTTTGTGTGCGGGTTCCGCGGCTCGAATCGAGTCTTGAAGTGGGATGGGCAAGCCCTGGTGGATCAAGCAGACGACACCCTGGCCGATGCAGGGCGCATGGCAATTGGGGTGGCTGCTGCCGACTTTGACGGGGACGGGCAGGAAGAACTTTATGTCTTGAACACCGATACCTTCGGCGGGCGCAAGCGCTTTGGGGATCGCCTCTTCGACTGGCAGGGATCCGCCTGGGTGGACCTGTTCTCCCTGCCGCAAAACCAAGATGCCCTCAACTTGACGGCAGGTCGCTCTGTAGCTTGTGTGGATCGTCTTGGCCAGGGGAGCTATGGATTTTTCGTAGCCAACTACGGCGGCCCTATGCGCCTCTACGAGTTGGGCCCTAACCAAATGATCGCCGATGTGGCGCCAGAAGCGAGACTCAATCGGGTGACGGGCGGGCGGGGGTTGGTGGCCGTGCCCTTGGTCTCGCAGCGGATGGACATTTTTGCCGTCAATGAGCAGGGACCTAACTTTCTGTTTCGCAACCGGGGAGATGGCACCTTTGAAGAGATTGCCGCTGAGGTGGGCCTGGCGGATCCGGACGAGCACGGACGTGGCGTGGCGGCGGTGGATCTGGATGGGGATGGACGGCTGGATTTGCTCTACGGCAACTGGGAAGGCCCCCATCGCCTCTGGATCCAGACCCCCAGCGGTTTTTTTAAGGATGTAGCCCCCCCTGAGCTGGCCAGGCCCTCTCGCATTCGCACGGTCATTGCTGCCGACTTCGACAACGACGGCTACCCAGAGCTGTTTTTCAACAACATCGGCGAGCCCAACCGTCTGTTTGCTTGGCGCTCCGGCCGTTGGCAAGCCATCGACATTGGAGATGCTGCCGAGCCGCAGGGATTGGGGACAGGAGCAGCGGTGGCCGATGTGGATGGGGATGGTCGTCTGGAATTGTTGATTGCCCATGGGGAGTCTGGCGCCCAGCCTCTCAGCTTCTATCGCTCTCAGGCCAATGCCAACAACTGGCTGAGGGTTCTGCCCCTCACCCGCCAGGGAGCCCCGGCCCGCGGCGCGTTGGTAAGGCTGCTCACCTCCACCCGTACCCAGATCCAGGCCATCGACGCCGGCAGCGGCTACCTCTGTCAGATGGAGCCGGTGGCCCACTTTGGCCTGGGATCCGAAACAGGG
This sequence comes from Synechococcus sp. R6-5, assembly GCF_047461775.1. Classification (NCBI taxonomy): domain Bacteria; kingdom Bacillati; phylum Cyanobacteriota; class Cyanophyceae; order Synechococcales; family Synechococcaceae; genus Synechococcus; species Synechococcus sp. R6-5. The sequence continues at coordinate 10,052 of NZ_JANSHV010000038.1, read as the reverse complement.
GTCAAGGAAATCCAGATCCAGTGGCCGGATGGGAAACAGTTGCAGGTGGCCCACCCACCGGTCAACCAGCTTTTGCGGATCCCTTATCCCCGCTAGCCGCCAATCTGAGACATGGTGCGCCGGTAGGATCCCTGGCTGCCGGTGTCCCGTCCTTTGAAGTTGATGTCCGGCTTGATGTCCAGCAGTTCTCGCACCTGCTGTCTTAGCCTTTCGGCAGGGATCCCAGCTCGCAGCAGATCCCGCAGGTTGATTTGGCCGGATTCGTTGAGCAGGCAAGGGCGCAGCCAACCGTCGCTGGATAGCCGCATGCGGTTGCATCGATCACAAAAGCACTCCGACATCTGGCTGATAAAGCCCAAGGTGCCTTTTGCCCCCGGGATTCGAAACACATCCGCCGGCCCATTGCCGGCCACAAACCCAGGTTCCAGGCCAAAGCGAGCGCGAATTCGCTGTCGCAGCACCTCAGACTCCACCCAGCCGGCCTGCTGAAAGAGGGCGGCATTGCCAATGGGCATAAACTCGATGAAGCGCACATGCCATTGTCGCTCCAGAGTAAGGGCAGCCAGATCTTCCACTTCCGATTCGTTGAGCCCAGGGATCACCACCACATTCAACTTGAGGGGATCGAACCCCACTTGGTGGGCAACTTGGATCCCGGCCCAGACCTGCCGCCAGCGATCCCGCCCCGTGATCAGTCGAAAGGTCTCGGGGTTGAGGGAATCAAAGCTGATGTTGATGCGGCGCAACCCCGCTTCATAGAGGAGTTGAGCTTTTTGGCTGAGGTTGAAGCCGTTGGTGGTAAGGGCCACATCTCTCACCCCAGGCAGGCTGCATAGAGCCCGGATGAGGTGCTCCAGCCCCGGCCTGAGCAGGGGTTCGCCGCCGGTGAGGCGAAAGCAATCGATCCCCAACGGCAAAAACACCTCTCGAACCAACGTGAGGATTTCCTCATCCGTTAAACGCTCTGGGGCTTGCAGCCACGTCAACTCCGCCTCGTCAGGCATGCAGTACTGGCAGCGGAAATTGCAGCGATCGATCAAGCTGATGCGCAGATAGTTAACGGTCGGCATGGCAACCTAGGCCAGAAACAGATGGGGCACCCCTCCCCCAAGGTGCCGAGCAACGCCGGGGACCCTTTCCGTTGCCTCTGGAAAACCTCCCAGCGTCTCCATCCGCAAAGGCAGCGGGGGAACTGTCCCGAGGCTTGCAACTTGCAGTGGCCACACCTCCAGTTTGCAGGATACTACGAAGATTGAGGTGCAAATCTCTACTCGGCAGAGCCAGGGATCCCTGCCCATTCGGGTTGAACAGGCCGCTGCCAGCGTTCCCACCAGGCCAGCACAGACTCAGGTGGGTGGCTGTCGTGGCTGCCGTTGGCATTGGCGGGGAGGGGGGGAGAGGGAGGTGGGGCCGGCGGTGTCAGCCAACTGACAGGCGCAGGGATCAGACAACTGGGGTGGAGAGGGCGCAGATCGCGGTAGTGGCTGCTGCGAATGGCCAGGATCTCCTGCTGAATGATGTCTGGGGGTTCTCCCAATTCCAGCAACACATGGCTGCACAGACCCAAGCTGGCCTCGAATTCGGGATGGACGACTTCTCTGGCCCCCAACTGATAGAGCTGTTCGATGTCTTCCTTGTCGGTAGCTCGCACCACCACATCCAATTGCGGCGCCAACTCCAGAGCTCGTTTTAGGCAGAGGCGGATGCTCATGCGATCCGGCAGGGCAATGACCAGAGCGCGGGCCTGGGGCAGGCAAGCTTTCTCCAGCACCAAGGCGCTGGCGGCATTCCCATACAAGTAAGGGATCCCACGGGAACGCAGGTGTTGGATCACCCGTTCTGATTGATCAATGACCAAGAGGGGGTGACGACGGGCTTCCAGAATGCGCACAATGTCTTGCCCCACCTGCCCATAGCCGCACACCACCACGTGCCCCTGTTGAGGAGCATCGGGGGCCAAAGCGCGGGGCCGCTCGCCCGATTCCAACCAGCGGGCCAAGAAGGGGATCCCGTGTAGCCCGGAAAACAGTCGAGGAGCGCCCCTCAGCAGAAAGGGAGTGAGCAGAAGGGTAACGGCTGTGGTGCTGACAATCAACAAATAGATCTGCCGCGACACCAATCCCAAAGCCTGCCCCTCGCTGGCCAGCACAAAGGAGAATTCGCCGATTTGCGATAGGCCCAGCCCCACCACCACCGCTGCCGGCAGAGTGTAACCAAACAGCCGCGCCAAGGGAGCCACGATGCAAAACTTGCCCACCATCACCAGACCCACCAGCCCCAGGATCAGCAACAGATGGCCGAGGATAAAGCTGGGATCGATGAGCATGCCGATGGCCGCAAAAAAGAGAGCAGCAAACACATCTCGCAAAGGCTCTACATAGTCCAGGGTTTGGTCGGCGTACTCCACCTCCGAGATCATCAGACCGGCAATGAAAGCCCCAATCTCGCTGGAAATGCCCAGCCGCTCCGTCAACAGGGCAATCCCCACGCAGAGGCTGATCACCCCCAGCAGAAACACCTCTTTGCTCTCCTGCTGAGCCAGCAGACGCAGGAAACCGGGAACCAGCCAAATCCCGCCTACCACCGCCCCCAGCCCCACCAAGCCGATTTCTGCCAAGGCCCTGGCCAGGGATCCCGCCAGCTCCGGCAAGGGACAATCCAAAGCCGGCAACACCGCCAGCATCAGCCCCACCGCCAAGTCCTGCACAATCAGGATCCCCAGCATGGCCTGGGCTTGGGGAGTGCCCATTTGGTTGGTCTCAGTGAGACTTTTCAGCACCACGGCAGTCGAGGACAAGGAGAGCACGGCCCCCAAAAAGATCCCTTGCACCGGCGTCAACCAGCTGCTGACCACCGCCAGCACCGCCGTGATCAAAATCGTCAGGCCAATTTGCAAAATGCCTCCGCCAAAGGCGATCCCCCGCACTTTGCGCAATTCTTTCAGGGAAAACTCCACCCCCAAGGTGAACAGCAAAAAGGTCACCCCAAACTGGGCCAAGGTTTCCACCTGAACCAACTCTTTGATCCACCCCAACCCGGTTGGCCCCACCAAGATCCCGGCCAGTAAGTAGCCGAGCAACACCGGCTGCCTCAGCAGCGAAGCCAAGAATCCACCTGCTGCCGCTGCCGCCAATACCGTCACAATGTCCAAAATCAGACGAAAGTCTTCCTGCACAGGGCACTCACCGAGGAATGTGAACTTTTGTAGCCAATCCTGAGGATTCTTCCACGATAATGCTTCCTCTGGCATCTCGGACAGAGTGGAGAACCTGGCCCCAAGCCCTGCACCTTACTTCCCCCAGGGATCCCGGCTGACTAGTCCCGATTAGAGGAAGCTGGCCAGAAACTCAGTGGAAATTTTTGTTAAAAGTTGCTGACAACACCCCAAAACCGTAGCTTATAATACAGAATGTAGATAGAAATCGTTCATCCTCTCGCGTGCTGGGCGGCTCGTTAATGTAGGTAGAGCGACATCACGGCCAGAGGACGGAAGTAGGGAGATATCCCGAAGGAACGCGCCTCAACTCTTCTGGTAACCGTGTGGCTTCTCTTGTCTCTCAGGAGAAGGCGAACGGATGAAAACTCAACTCATTGGAGGCGAAGATCATGGCACTCTTTTACCGTGGCGTCGATTACACCCCCTCTTCTGCAACTGCAGCGGTTTCTCCCGGCAAAGTGGGGGGTCGTTACCGGGGGCTGGACTGGCGGTTCCGCCACCTGAGCAAGCCGGTGGTTTTGCCCACCAACCTTGACCTGCTCTATCGGGGTGTTGCTCATCATCTCAAGGCGGCCGAAGGGCCGGCTCAACCCGTTCAGACGGCAGAGGCATCTGCCCCGGTGGCTGCCAATGGCCGTTCTCATGTCTTGGATGAGCTGTCTCGCCGCTTGATGATGAGCCATCAACGCTTGATTCGGATTCGCCAGCAATCCATGCTGCTCCGCGGTACAGAGCAGATTGGCCTGCATGTCAACGTGCGCAACTTCTGGAACCGCATCCAAGGAAAAGTGCATCCCACCTTTCGGCTCAACTACGACCGTAGCCGTGTCAGCATGAGCTGATCTGCCCGTAACTGTTGATGCTCTGGCCTGAGCTCAGCGAGAAGGGATCCCGGCTGGGGATCCCCTTTTGGTTTCTGGGTTGAGCTTCCTCAGGTCGATGGACGGCACAGGACGCTTCAACGCTGGCACGAGGTGCTGTTGACCAAAAGTAGCTAAGTTGCCCAAGGGATCCACAATTGAGGGGTGCTATTTCCTCGGAAAAAAACGGGATCCCATCAGGGATCCCGCTGCAGAATCGGCCACACCGCTTAGGCGTCGAAGTAAAGGGCGAACTCGTAGGGGTGAGGCCGCAGATTGATGGGGTTGATCTCGTTGTCGATCTTGTACTCGATGTAGGTCTGGATCAGATCCTCAGTAAAGACACCGCCCTCTAGCAAGAAGGCATGATCCTTCTGCAAGCTTTCCAGAGCATCCAGCAGGGATCCGGGTGTGGAAGGGATCTTGGCCAGCTCTTCCGGCTCCAGATCGTAGATATCTTTGTCCAGAGGCTCGCCGGGGTGGATCTTATTCTTGATCCCGTCCAGGCCAGCCATCAACATGGCCGAGAAGGCGATGTAGGGATTGCAGGTGGCATCCGGGCAGCGGAACTCCAGACGCTTGGCCTTGGGATTGTTGCCGGTCACGGGAATGCGAATGGCAGCGGAACGGTTGCCCTGGGAGTAAGCCAGGTTCACCGGCGCCTCAAAACCGGGCACCAAGCGCTTGTAGGAGTTGGTGGTGGGGTTGGTGAAGGCCAGGATCGCCGGGGCATGCTTGAGCAGGCCACCGATGTAGTAGAGAGCTGTCTCGCTCAGGTTGGCATAGGTGCCTTCGCTGTAGAACAGGGGCTGGCCATCCTTCCAGAGGGACTGGTGGGTGTGCATGCCAGTGCCGTTGTCGTTAAATAGGGGCTTGGGCATGAAGGTGACGGTTTTGCCGTGCTTGCGGGCCACGTTCCGGATCACGTATTTGTAAACCATCATGTAGTCGGCAGCCGTGATCAGATCGGCAAAGCGATAGCCCAACTCCCCTTGCCCGCCGGTAGCCACCTCGTGGTGATGCTTCTCGATGGGCACTCCCAACTTGCCCATGGTCAGCAGCATCTCGGTGCGGATGTTTTGATGGGCATCGGTGGGCGGGGCCGGGAAATAGCCCTCTTTGTAGCGAGGCTTGTAGCCCAGGTTGCCACCTTTCTCCTCGCGGCCCGAGTTCCAGCGACCTTCGATGGAATCCACGAAGTAGTAGGCCGAGTTTTGGGTTTGGTCGAAGCGAACATCCTCAAAAATGAAAAACTCCGCCTCCGGCCCGAAGTAAGCCGTATCGGCAATGCCCGTCGATTGCAGATAGGCAACGGCACGGGCGGCAAGGCTGCGGGGACAACGGCTATAGGGCTGGCCGGTGCGCGGCTCAACAATGCTGCAAGTTATGCTGAGGGTGGGCACCTCCAGAAAGGGATCGATCCAAGCCGTTTTGGGATCCGGCACCATGTACATGTCCGACTCGTTGATCGCTTTCCAGCCCCGGATACTGGATCCGTCAAAGGGAAGCCCCTCGGTGAAGGTTTCTTCCTTGATCATCGAGGTGTGGAAGGAAACATGCTGCCAGGTGCCAAAGATATCCACAAACTTGAGATCCACTATCTGGACGTTGTTGTCCTGGATCATCTGAAGCACTTCTTGGGGCGTGGATGCCATTACTCTCTCCTGATTGGGTTGCGGTTAAGACTGGGGGAACTGTGGCTGAAACAAATGGGATCCCAGCAGGTGATCCCCACGCTTCGACCCAGACAGGCCAAAAACGCTCACTCATCCTAGAAAGGCCAACACGGGTATTTTGTAGTTTCTGATACAAAATTCATTTGAGCTCCGCTTTCTGACCAAGACCAAATTGCTGGCCATCTCAGACACCTCTTTTCCTTCTGGCTTGGGTCAACCGGGATTGGGTGTTGGGGATCCAGAACTTGAGCAATGGCCGCCACCCTGCCAACCTCTGGGCAGAAATAACCGGATGGGGCGGGCAAAACCCTGCCCCGGTTGCCTGAGGCGAGCGAAAATTAGGATCAGCAGGCCCCCAGCTCGACCGGTTCGCCAAGGGGTGTTAAGCTAAAGCGTAGTCATTATGAGTTTGGCTTTTATTCCCATTGCAGAAGGAGAGACATCGGATGACAGAGCAAAGTCGGGTTGAGAATGTGGTGATTATCGGCTCCGGCCCTGCTGGGTTTACAGCAGCCATTTACGCTGGGCGTGCCAACCTGAAGCCGGTTGTGTTTGAGGGGTTCCAGGCGGGCGGGATCCCGGGCGGGCAACTGATGACCACCACCGAGGTGGAGAACTTTCCGGGCTTTCCCGAAGGCATCACCGGCCCCCAACTGATGAAGAACATGCGGGCTCAAGCGCAGCGGTGGGGGGCAGAACTTTACACCGAAGATGTCACCTTTGTGGATTTAAGCCAGCGGCCCTTTGTCGTCCGTTCTGACGAGCGGGAATTGCGCACCCACAGCCTGATCATCGCCACCGGGGCCACAGCCAAGCGCCTACACCTGCCGGGGGAGGAGACCTACTGGAACCGGGGCATGTCAGCTTGTGCTGTCTGCGATGGGGCTATGCCCATGTTCAGAGGGGTGGAATTGGTGGTGATCGGCGGCGGCGATACTGCCTGTGAGGAGGCCACCTACCTGACCAAGTTTGGATCCCACGTGCACATGCTGGTGCGCAGCGACAAAATGCGGGCCAGCAAGGCCATGCAGGATCGTGTTCTCAACAACCCCAAGATCACTGTGCACTGGAACACCGAGGCGGTGGAAGTGATGGGCGACGGCCTGCGCCTGACCGGGGTGAAAGTGCGGAACAACCAAACCGGCGAAATACGCGAGATGTCAGTGGGTGGCCTATTTTATGCCATTGGCCACAAGCCCAACACCGACTTGTTCAAAGGACAACTGGAACTGGATGAAATCGGCTACATCGTCACCCGCCCGGGATCCGTGGCCACCAGTGTGGAGGGGGTGTTTGCCGCCGGCGACGTGCAGGATCACGAGTTTCGTCAGGCGATTACCGCTGCCGGCACTGGCTGTATGGCGGCCATGTTGGCAGAGCGCTGGCTCTCGGAACACGGCTTGGCCCAGGAGTATCACGTCCTTCCCCAAAGCCATCCTGAACCCAGCCCTGCTGCGACTTCTGCGGCAGAGTCTGCTAGGGATCCTGCTGTTGAGGAGGCCAGCTTTGAGGAGAATGGACAGGATGACTTAGACTTCAGCAAGACTTGCCATGAGGGGAGCTATGCCCTGCGGCGACTCTACCACGAAAGCGATCGCCTGCTCATGGTCAAGTACACCGCCCCCACCTGTGCCCCTTGTCATGCCCTCAAGCCGATCTTGAACAAGATCATCGATGAGTTCTCGGACAAGCTGCACGTGGTGGAGATCGATATTGAGAAAGATCCGGAGATTGCAGAGGCAGGGGGGGTGGCGGGCACCCCGACGGTGCAATTTTTCAAAAACAAGACGCTGGTGGCCCAGTTGGTGGGCGTTAAGCCCAAGTCCCAATATCGAGAGGTGATCCAGGCCAATTTGTGTGAGGAAAAATCCCCCTAAGGATGTTTTCCTCTCCAACCTCTGGCCCCTCTCCCCAAGGGAGAAGGGAGCTGGGCGCAGAAAACGGTTTCCCAACCGAGGCTCAGCTAGTCCGAAAAGGCACCGTGGTAGGCGGCCTGCATGGCTGCCAAAGACACCACCAGTAAGGGATCCTCTTCTGCCGTCCTTAAGAGCAGGGGATCCGCAGGGGATCCCACCTCTCCCAAAAGCTGCCACTGGCCGGCAAGCTGCGCTTCTAAGTAGGCTTCCCAAGCAGAGCGCTGGGCCGGATCCACAGAAACCAGGATGCGGCTGGATCCCTCGCCAAACAGGGCCTGATCCCAGCGCAAGGATCCAGGAGCCAGGGAGAGGGTTGCGCCGCGGCCTCCGCTCAAGCAGGCTTCTGCCAAAGCCACAGCCAATCCCCCCTCGCTGCAGTCGTGGGCAGAGCGCACCCAGCCCTGGCGGATTCCATGGCGACAGGCAGCTTGCACCCGCTTTTCCAATTCCAGATCCACTGGCGCGGGCCGGCCCGTAACTTGCTGGTGGATGACCGCCAAATACTCGCTGCCCCCCAAGCTGGTGAGGGCCTGGGATCCCAGGAGGTAAATGAGATCCCCTTCTTGCTGCCACCCCTGGCCACAGATGCATTTCAAGTCGGGAATAAGACCCACCATGCCAACGACAGGGGTAGGGTAGATAGCCTGCGATCCCTGGGGGGTGAGGGTCTCGTTGTAGAGAGAAACGTTTCCCCCCGTTACCGGCGTACCGAGGGCACGGCAGGCATCTCCAATCCCCCGACAGGCCAGGGCCAGCTGCCAGTACACCACCGGGTTTTCGGGATTGCCAAAGTTAAGGTTATCGGTAACAGCTAGGGGATCGGCCCCCACACAGGTGAGGTTGCGGGCAGCTTCCGCCACGGCTGCCTTGGCCCCCTCGTAGGGATCCAAATACACCCAGCGGCCATTGCCATCCAGGGTAGCAGCGATGGCCTTGCGGGAAGCTCGCAGGGGCGGCACCTCGCCCACGCCAAACTTTTGGGAACGGATGCGGATAACCGCCGCATCTCCCTGGCCCGGCCAAAGGACGGTGTTGTTTTGCACCTGGTGGTCGTATTGGCGATAGATCCAGGCTTTGCTGGCCAGGGTGGGGCTGGCCAAAAGCTGCAGCAGCACCTCTTTCCATGCCAGCGTTGCCTGAGCGAGGTGGATCCCCTGGCAATCACAAGGGGGTAGAGTGGCGGGATCCCATTGCCACGCTGCCTGCACGTAGGCTGGCGGCTCTGGCAACACCGGACGGACATAGACGGGGGTGTCTTCGGCCAAAGCCCGCACCGGCACCTGCACCACGCAGGATCCCTGGTGCCAGATCTCCACCAGCGGCTCGGCAATGACTTCCCCGGCCACACTAGCTTGCAAACCCCAGCGGTGGAAGATCTCCATCACCTCCGCCTCGCGGCCTTTTTGCACCACCAGCAGCATCCGCTCCTGGGATTCCGAGAGCAGGTATTCCCAGGCAGCCATGCCGCTTTCCCGCGCCGGCACTCGATCCAGATCCAGCCGGATGCCTACCCCTCCCTTGGCGGCCATTTCCGAAGTGGAGCAGGTGAGGCCAGCCGCCCCCATGTCTTGGGCCGCCACCACGGCTCCCGTGGCAAAAGCTTCTAGACAGGCCTCGATGAGACATTTGCCCAGGAAGGGATCCCCCACCTGCACTGCCGGCCGATCCTGCTGCGCATCCTCCTTGAGCTCGGCGCTGGCAAAGCTGGCGCCGCGGATGCCATCCCGCCCGGTGGTGGCGCCCACGTACAAGACCGGGTTCCCCACCCCCCGCGCTGCCGATTTCACCACTGCCGGCGTCTCCAGCAGCCCCAGGGCCATGACGTTGACCAAGGGATTGCCGCTGTAGCAGGGATCCACCGCCACTTCTCCCCCCACTGTGGGTACCCCGACACAGTTGCCGTAGTGGGCAATGCCCTCCACCACCCTGGCCATCAAGCGGCGGTTGCGGGGATCGGTTAGCGGCCCAAAGCGCAGCGAGTTAAGCAGGGCAATGGGACGGGCGCCCAGGGTAAAGATATCCCGCAGGATCCCTCCCACGCCGGTAGCTGCCCCCTGGAAGGGCTCCACTGCCGAAGGATGGTTGTGGGACTCGATCTTAAACGCCAGCCAATCCCCCTCCCCCAGATCCACTACGCCGGCATTTTCCCCCGGCCCCACCACTACCCGCTCGCCCGTGGTGGGAAAGTTTTTCAGCAGAGGGCGGGAGTTTTTGTAGCAGCAGTGCTCTGACCACATCACCCCAAACATGGCCAGCTCGTTGGGGTTGGGATCCCGGCCCAGCTGCTGCTGGATCTGTTGATATTCCGCCGGGGAAAGGCCGTGGGCTTTTAAGTCTTCGAGAGTATAGGGCATAGTGCTGATACATTTACGCTGAACACTGC